>JAQCND010000078.1 GCA_028274765.1 Bradymonadaceae bacterium | reverse complement strand
GTCGTCGAGGGCATCGGTCTCTCCCGACAGCAGCGTACGCAGCGCATCCGCCAGGTGGTCGAGCCGTCTCGTCCATCCCTCTCGACTGAATGGGCTGTACTCGACGAGATGCGAGCCCTCCTCGGGCACCAGTCGCTCGAATAGCTCGTCGACTCGCTCCTGAAGCGCGACGATGTCCCCGTCGGCGTCGCGCTCCGAGAGCCACGGCCGACAGGCTCGCTCCGATTCTTTTGCCAGCACGCGCATGGTCTCCCCCGACAGGGCTCGCTCCCCGCCGGTATACCGGGGGCTTTCGAGTTGAGCTTGGGCTCTCGTGGCGGTCCGGTCGTCCTCGCGCTCCTCGGCCCGCCCCGCTCCCCGATACGCCAGCCCCACGGCCATCGCCTCGAGTCCGGGACGGTCACTGCGGTCTCGCGCCGCTCGCAGAACCTCGACCCAGGCTTCGCCGGCGGGCCCCAGCGCGTCGTGGAGACGCTCCTTCAGGGCGGGGACGAGCCCATCGTGGGTCTCGAACAGTCGACGCACGGCCGACGGCGACTCGACCGCCCATCTCATCCAGTCCGCCAGCTCGACCGCCGGCTCCCGCTGGTCGAGCCCGTGGCGCTGAAAGGTCCTCCAGGCCGTATCGGCATCCAGCACGCCCCCGGCGACGGGGTCGACCCGCTCGGCGTCGAGACTCTCCAGCAGGACTCGAGCGACGTCGCGAGCGTGTTCGCCCCATCGGAGGTCCGGATCGATCGACGAGGCCTCGAAGAGCGTGGCGACCGACGCCCACGGGTCGATCTGATAGATCTCGTGACCGGCCAGCCGGGCCTCGACGTCCTCGGGCATCGACTGGTTGTGCATCGGCGTCAAGATGACGAGCCAATCGTCGTCGTCTCGCTCGGTCAGCAACGTCCGAAGGGCCAGCTCCGAGGGGGCATGTTCGACTCGCCACGGTTCGCCGTCGACGGTCACCTCCGAGACCGGAGGGCGTCCCTCAAAATGAATGGCGAACGCACGTCCGTCGGGCGCCCGCCGCCGGACGTGCCGGAGATGGAGTTCGAGATCGCTCGCGTCCAGCGTACTCATGTCGCTTATGCCTCCTCGTCGTTCGTGATGTCGATGGTGACCCGAAGCGACGTGTCGTCGGCGACGTCGAGTTTCTCGTCGAGAGACTCGCGGACGTCCTCGACGAGCGAACCGGCGGTCGTCTCCAGATTCACCTCGGGAGACGAATCCGTGTCGCGGGAGCGCTCGGTCACCCGTTTCGACACGTCGACCTCCGTGTCGGGCGTCGAGTCGTCGGTCGTTCCGTCCCCTCCCCCGGGCTCGTCCCCTCGCTCCATCACCACGTCGAGCAGGTCATTCCGGAGGTCCTCGAGCTTCTCGAAGTTCGCGCTGTGTTCGGGCTCGGAGAGAATGCGACGGGCATTATCGAGCAAGCGGCGAGCCTCTGCCTTGGCCTCGTCACCCTGGTCGACGACGTTGGCGAACACCTTCCAGTCGCGCCGCTCCAGCAGGTCCACGTGCTCGTCGACTTCGTCCCAGATCCGCTCGATCGGTCCGAGATCGGCCTCGACGTCGACCTCGCCGATCGCTTCGACGACCTCGGTCGCTCGGTCGTGATCGAGGGCCAGCAATATCTTGCGCAGTTTGTCGGCCACCTGCCATCGCCGCGTCTCCTCGATGTCGTCGTCCTCGGAGCCGAGGCGTCGCCCCACCTGATGGAGCTCGTCGGGCAGTTGTCGCCCGGCGATCAGCTTCGAGTCGGCGGCCTCCTCCATGCGATCGACCAGCTCCTGGACGTTGTTCGAGTGCAGCATCTCCAGTCGCCGGACGCCGAAGACTTGATCGGCGACGCGCTTGGCCGTCTCCCACGCCTCCTCGTCGGGCAAATCGGAGGGAACGAGGACGTCTCGCGCCTTCAGAGCGCCGGGCGAGGGATCGATCGGTCGGTCATGTCGCCGGATCACCATGTCCTCCATGTCGGCGACCGCCAGCACGACCAGATCCTTGAGATGATCGGCCAGCCCCGTGCGAGCCTCGTCCGGGTCGAGCAACTGATAGATCGCCCCGACCTCGACGCCCGCTTCATCGTCGAGGTCGACGTGCTGTCGAACGCGGTCCGGCCAGTGGTGGTTCAGCTCGAAGCGGTTCTCGCCCATCACGCCGAGACTCAGCTTCTCGGCGTACTGCTGGAGCCGACGGCGCACCGCGCGACGCCCGACGTGGGTCGAATCCTGTTCGTCGTGGACGGCGTCCCGGATCACCTCGTGCATCGTCTCGACCTCGTTCGTCGAGAGCCGCTCGTCGGGAAAACGCGGCGCATCGGGGTATTTGTGCTCGAGTCCCTCCCGGACGGTCGCCTCGAGCGCCTCCTCGAAACTCTTGCCGTGGGGCGGTTTGGAGGGCTCGAACCCGGCGCGGAGCGACTGGAGCCGCGGCACGTCCATCTCGTCGGCCAGAAGTTCGCGACTCTGCGAGCCGAGTCCGTAGGCCGTCCGCACGGCCGAATGCAGGTGCTCGAGGATCGACTCCCGGGTGTTCTCGAGCTGGCGACGAGCGACCGGACGATTGTCACTGCTCAGATCGCTGGCGTAGCTGTCGAATTGCTCGAGGACGGACTCGACCTTGATGAGTCGGCCGACCAGATCTCGCCCGTCGGCGTTCAAAAACCGGGGGAGCCACACGATGGTGTCGGCCGATTCGCCGCGCTCCTTGCGGTAGGTCGTCAGGTGGAGATGATCCGACCGCGGCGTGTAGTCGCCCTCGTCGAAGGGACAGTCCAGCAGCACGAGCCACTGATCCGGTTCGTCGGGCTCGAGGTCGCGCAATTGAAGTTCGCGAACGTTGCTGAATTTGACGTCGACCTCGCGCGTGTCCCCTCGCCACTCGAGGGTGCGCGTCCACCGGAGCTTCGACGGATCGTCGGCCCCGAGCGCCTCGTATATCATGCCTCGCATCCGGCGCATCCGAGCCCCGTGGTTGTCCTGGGCGTTGGCCTTCTGGATCAGCGGCTCGATGTCGACGCCCTCGAGGCGAATCTCGACCTCCGGTGGATGGCCCTGCGAGAGGTGGAGGTTGTTGAGTTTCACCGACCACTGGTTCAGCTTCGGCTTGATTTGATCGGCCGCCGCCTGGGGCACGAACGCCTCGACCGTCCCGTGGTTGAGCGCGACGAGGCGCTCGGGCGTGATCGATTCGAACATCGGCATCTCCTGGAGCAGAGCGGCCACCAGGAGGGTGTGCAGCAGTCGCTGATCGTCGAGATACGCCTGCCGCGTGTTTCGATCGTCCAGATCGTCCGGATCGAGCACCTCCAGCGACTCGACCTCGTGGTCCTCGCGGAGCTGGGGCTGGATCTGGTGGCGGTCGACCTGGTCGGCCTTCTCGAAGAGCTTCGCCTTGACCTGATCCATCGGCGTCTCCCCCTCGACGAGGACCGACCAGAGGTCGCCGACCGGAATCAATTCGCCGAGCTCGAGCTCATCGCGCTGGCGCATCAGTAGAATCTGCATGATCTTCAGCGCCGTGCGACTCCGCTGGAGCTCGTTCGAGAGGATGATCAACGCCTCGACCAGCGCCGGACTGAACGGATAGACCTTGCGGAAATCCTCCCGGTCGTGACGCTCGGTCAGCATGATCTCGCGCTCGGTGTCGGTCAGCTCCGACATCTTCTGTTCGAACGACGCATCGATCTGGCGTTTGGCCTCCTCGTCGATCGGGTCCAGGAGGCGAGCCTGCGCGACGTCCGGGAGGTTGCGGTCCTCGAGCTCGATGGTGTGAAACCGCCCCTCGAGCAGATCCTCGTGGAGCGACAGTTGTTGCTGGGCCTGCCCGACGAATTTGTCGCCGATCATCTTGCTGAGGTCCCGCTGCCGGGCGATGAAGCTGAAGATCGGCGCCGGACGGTCGTGGTGCTGGGCCTCGACGAGCTTGGCGACCTTCTGGATCTCGCTGCTGACAAAGTCCGGGTTGGCCGCGCCCCGCGACAGCCAGAGGATGAGTTCGTCCAGAAACAGCAGGATCCCGTCGTATCCGAGTTCCTCCCGAGCGTGCCTCGAGATGATCGACAGCCCCTCGTCGAAGTTGACGTACCCCTCGCCCTCGGCGTGACTCACTCCGGGGAGCGCCGACAGGAGGTTGTCGACGACGGCCCCGACGAGCTTCTCCTTGCGTGGATGCGTCGCCGGCAGCTCTCTGACCTCCTCGTACGCCTCGGCGTCCCAGGTGGTCGTACCGTACTCGCCCCACCCGCCATCGGCCGCCGTCGCCCCCTCGTTGAGGGAGTCGAAGAAATTCTCGTCGCCGAACTGCTCTCGCAGTTGGTCGGCGTTCTTCAGAATGTTCTCGGCCACGTACACGCCGGGCGTCCGCGCCTCGGGATGGTGCTCGTCGACGTACTCGACGTAGCTCCCCAGAACCGCCTGTTCCATGCTGTCCTTGTCCAGCATGTGGAACGGCAGCGTCAGCAGGTCGTGGTCGTCCATCCACTCGTGCTCGGCCGCCACACCGCGCAACCCCTCCATGTCGCGCGCCGGCCCGTAGCCCTCCAGCAGGAGGTTCAGCATCGCCATGAAGTGCGACTTCCCCGAGCCGAACGACCCGTGGAGAAATGCGCCCTGGCTCTCGGGGTCGCCGGGGCGCCCGACGGCCAACCCGTCCTCGATGAGATCGAGGGCCTGGTCGAACCGACGCTCCAGCGAATCGGTAACGACGTAACTGTCGACGGTCTGCTGGCGAGCGTCGATCCCTTCGCTGAGCTGGAGGACGAAGGTGTCCTGCGCCTCCGGGATGTCGATGAGATCCTTCCAGCGAACGGTGTCGTCGTGCGTCGTGTCGTTCATGGTCGGGCTACCCCGGCTGCGTGTGTGGCGTGTGGCTCCAACCCCTCTGAATGGGTGGGGGACGGACAGAGATTAAGGGGAGAGCGGATAACCCTCAACTGTCGATAGTGATGGGGGGACCACTTTCTTGAAATCTGGCCAGTAGACCAGCAAGTATGATCATTTCACAAATATAAAGGCACTTCGATAGAGGTTCGAAGAGGAGGCGCGGAGCGCCGGCATCCCTGCCGGCATCTTGTCCCATCGGGGTCCGCATGCGTCCGGAGCGCCAGCATCCCTGCCGGCATGATGGAGACGCTCTTGTCCCATCGGGGTTCGCATACGTCCGGAGCGCCGGCATCCCTGCCGGCATCTCTGTTTGAGGCCAGCAAGGATGCTCACGTCGTAGACGCACAGGGGCGCTCCGAACATGCGGAAACAGCCGGCATTGGCGCTCCGAACATGGGAAAACGGTTCGAAGAGATGGTGCGGAGCGCCGGCATCCCTGCCGGCATCTTGTCCCATCGGGGTTCGCATGCGTCCGGAGCGCCGGCATCCCTGCCGGCACGAAGACACAACAATCTCTCCGATCGTGCCGATGATCATAAATGGAGGGAGCATCGCAATGGACTCTGGAGATCGGAGATGGAAATGCCCGAAAAATATTCGCGCGGTTATCTTCCCCACATCGATCGCGAGGGACATCCCCAGGCGATCACGTACCGACTCGACGATGCTATCTCATTGGATACGCTCAAAAGCGTACGTAAAGAGAGCGGTGACGCCCGGGACATGGTACGTCGTCTCCAACACCACCTGGATCGAGGAATGGGAGCGTGTTGGCTTCGTCATCCCGAGGCGGCAAATATCGTAGTCGAAGCCATGAGGTTTTACGACGGCGAACGCTACAACCTAGTCGATTGGGTGGTCATGCCCAATCATGTTCACGTGCTTATCGAGCACATCCAGGAGGACCTCGGCGCGATTTTGCATAGTTGGCGCTCTTACACGGCCATGCGCATCAACAACCTTGTAGAGCGGTCGGGACGACTCTGGCAACGAGGGTACTGGGATCGATATATTCGGGATCGAGAGCATTACATGAAGGCGCGATGCTATATTTACCTCAATCCCGTCGAGGCGGAATTGGTGGATGACCCATTCGAGTGGGAATACACGAGTCTCCATGAGCAACCAACACCTGAAGAGACGATGAAAACATGGTTGCGTCGATGGAGCGAACATGGGTGAAAAAAGCTACCAGCTCGGGCCAGCAAGGATGCTCACGTCGTAGACGCACAGGGGCGCTCCGAACATGGGGAAACGGTTCGAAGAGAGGGCGCGGAGCGCCGGCATCCCTTCGCATGCGTCCGGAGCGCCGGCACCCCTGAGGGCCAGCAAGGATGCTGGCGCTCCGAAAACAGCCGGCACTGGCGCTCCGAACATGGGGAAACGGTTCGAAGAGAGGGCGCGGAGCGCCGGCATCTCTGCCGGCATGATGGAGACGCTCTTGTCCCATCGGGGTTCGCATGCGTCCGGAGCGCCGGCATCCCTGCCGGCCTCTTGTCCCATCGGGGTTCGCATGCGTCCGGAGCGCCGGCATCCCTGCCGGCATTGGTTTGAGCCAGCAAGGATGCTCACGTCGTAGACGCACAGGGGCGCTCCGAACATGCGGAAACGGTTCGAAGAGAGGACGCGGAGCGCCGGCATCCCTGCCGGCATGATGGAGACGCTCTTGTCCCATCGGGGTTCGCATGCGTCCGGAGCGCCGGCATCTCTGCCGGCATGATGGAGACGCTCTTGTCCCATCGGGGTTCGCATGCGTCCGGAGCGCCGGCATCCCTGCCGGCATCT
>JAQCND010000076.1 GCA_028274765.1 Bradymonadaceae bacterium | reverse complement strand
CCCTCGACGAGCGACTGGTACGAGACGGTCAAACTCAACTACGGCTACAACTTCGAGACGGGCGAATCGAGCTACGACCCCGTGCCCGATACGTGGAAGAAGATGAATCGGGTCATTGCCTACTGGCAGAACAAGGGTGTCGATGGATTTCGCGCCGATTTTGCCCATCTCGTGCCCGTCGAGGCCTGGTCGTACCTCATCGAACGAGCCGAGCGACGCGACGAAGACGTCTATTTTCTGGCCGAGGCCTACTCGTCGCCACGAGCGCCCCCCGGTTTCTCGCTTCCGAATCTCGTGCAGGTCGGGTTCGATGCCGTCTACGACGACGCCACCTACGACCGCCTCAAAGAGGTCTTTTGCTGCGGCAAGTGGGCCAACGACCTGCCCGAGGTCCTTCCAGACGACTTCATGTTCGACAAGTTCCTGCGCTACGCCGAAAACCACGATGAGCGTCGAGTGGCTTCCCCCATCAACGAGGGCGAACCGAGCGAAAGCGGGTTCGGCTCGATGGAGGCGGGCCGTGCGGCGGCGGGAACGCTCTTTTTGCTCGGCTCCGGGCCGGTCTTGCTCTTCAACGGCCAGACGGTCGGCGAACCGGGCGAGGGTAAAGAGGGGTTCGATGGCGACGATGGACGCACGACGATCTTCGATTATTGGACAATGCCGCAGATGGCCAAATGGGTGAACGACCACCAGTACGATGGGGGCCAACTCGGACCGGAGCAACGCGAGCTTCGCCAGTGGTATGCCGAACTCGTCGGGGTCGCTCAACGTCCCGGCTTCGCCTCCGGGGAGATCTACATGCTCCAGAATCACAACCGACAGAAGGACGGATATACCGGCGGCGAGCACGTCCTCAGTTTCCTGCGCTATGACGTCGAGCGCGACGTCACCTGGCTGGTCATCGCCAACTACGACGACAACTCGCATACGCCGATCGTGGGCATCCCCGAGGAGGCTCTCCAGTTTGCCAACCTCGATCAACACGAGACCCTCGTCGGCGACCCCGTCATCTCTGAAGCCGATCGTCTCCAGATGTCTTCTGAAGCAGCGCCCGACGGCATGCGAATACCGCTCCCCGGTCATGGACTTCGCGTCTTCCGTCTGAAGGATGGGTCGTGAGGGTCGCGTATCGCCCGCTCCCGAGGACGGCTCAGAGCCTCGGTGGCTCCTCGACCGGGGGACGTGCCGTCATGCCGATATGTAAGTATGAAGTCGAAGGACTATCGTGAGCCACAGTAACGACAACGATATCATGACGCGCGTTCGGTGGGCTGGGGGGCTCGTTTCGTTATTCGTCGCCGCTCTGCTGGTCGGCAGTTGTGTCGATCCCCAGCCGATCGACCAGACGAAGGGCCAGCTCGAGACCCACGTCGACGACTGGCGCGACGAGATCATCTATCAAATCATGGTCGACCGCTTTGCCAACGGCGACCCGAACAACGACTACAACGTCAATCCCCAGGCGATGGCCGGCTGGCACGGGGGAGACTGGCAGGGTATCATCGATCGCCTCGATTACCTCGAGAAGCTCGGCATCACGGCCATCTGGATTTCACCGGTCGTCGAGAACGTCGAGCGCGACGCGGGCGTCGCCGGTTACCACGGTTATTGGGCTCAGGATTTTACCTCGCCGAACCCCCATTTCGGCGACATGGCGAAACTCCGCGAGCTGGTCGACAAAGCCCACGAGCGCGACATCAAGGTCATTCTCGACATCGTTACCAATCACGTCGGGCAGCTCTTCTACTACGACATCAACGGCAACGGCCGAGCCGACGAGGCGTTGTATGGGTCGGGCGATACCTCCGAGTTGACGCGCGTCACCGAATACGATCCCGACTTTGATCCCCGCGGCATCCAGTCTGAGACATCGCTCGGCGAGGCCGGGCTCGCCCCCATCCGGTTCATCAATCGTCCCGAGATCAATCGGATGCCCCCGGAGCCGGAGATGTTCCAGAACAAGGACTGGTACAACCGCAAGGGCCGAGTCTGGGACTGGAGCAAACGCCAGCAGGTCCTACAGGGCGACTTTCCCGGCGGACTCAAGGATCTGAAGACGACCAATCCCGAGGTGCGGCAGGCGATGATCGACGTCTACGCCGGGTGGGTCGAGAAGGTGGGGTTCGACGGGTTCCGCATCGACACGCTCAAACACGTCGAGTACGGATTCTGGGAGACCTTTGCGCCGGCCATGCGAAAACGGCTCAAAGAGGCGGGCAAGGAGGAGTTTTTGATGTTCGGGGAGTCGTTCGATCGCGACCTTCAGCTCAACGCCAGCTACACCGAAGACGGCGGTGTCGACTCGGTATTTCACTTCTCTCAGAAGTTTCGCGTCATCGACGGTGTCTTCATGAATGGCAACCCCACCCGCGAGATCGAAAAACTCATCGAGGAGCGACGCGAGGCCTTTCCCTCCGTGCCCAAACCCAACGGGCCGACCAGCGCCAGCGGCGAGGGGCTGATCCCCCGAGAGATGCTGGTGAACTTCGTCGACAACCACGATATCCCGAGATTTCTCTACGAGAAGGACAGCGTCCCCGCCCTGCACAACGCGCTGGTGTACTTGATGACGATGAACGGCATCCCCTGTATCTACTACGGGACCGAACAGCAATTCGACGGGGGGAACGATCCATTCAACCGCGAGGACATGTGGGACAGCGGGTTCGATACCTCAAATCCGACGTTTCAGCACCTTCAGCACCTGATCGAGCTCCGCAAGACGCATGCCCCTCTTCGTCGCGGCGATCTGCAGGTACGTTGGTCGACCCCCCGGACCGGCGACGAGACGGATGCGGGCATCTTTGCCTTCGAGCGAACCTATCGCGGCGAGACGATCCTCGTCGTCATCAACACGCACGAGGACAAAGCGAGTCGCACGCGATTCGAGGATGCCGTCATGGAGACGGCGTTTGAAGAGGGCACGACGCTGCGAAACGTCTTCGACGACGGGACCGAACGTGACGACGTCGTGACCGTTGCCTCGGGCGGTACGCTCGACGTGCGCGTCCCGGCTCGAGGAGCCAAGATCTACGTGCCTCGATGATTTGTCTCCGGGGAGACATCCCGGAGCTCTCCGTCACGTGCTCGCAAGGCCCACCGTTTCCCCGAGAGCGTCCTGCCCGATGGAGATATGGGACGAATGCTTCGATCACACCATGAACACGCGAGAAGAAATAGGGGAGTGTGACGCATGCCGATTCATCTACATCGTTTGACATGGCGGCTCACTCTGATCTCTTCTCGGGCGAGCCTCCGCGTTCGGGATCGGGGAGTGCAGAACCGAACGATGGAGCGATGAGATTCACCGAACTACAGCGACCTCACGACCTCATGGATATCGATACACTTCGCAACATCGCCATTATTGCCCATGTCGATCACGGCAAAACGACACTGATCGATGGATTGCTCGAACAAGCGGGGATGGTCGCGGACCATCGCGACATCGACGAACGCGCGATGGATACCCACGATCTCGAACAGGAGCGGGGCATCACGATCCTCGCTAAGTCGACGAGCATCGACTGGAACGACTACACCATCAACATTATCGACACGCCGGGCCACGCCGACTTCGGGGGCGAGGTCGAGCGGGTCCTGAAGATGGTCGATTCGGTTTTGCTGTTGGTCGATGCCTTCGAGGGACCGATGCCGCAGACCAAATACGTCCTGCGCAAGTCGCTCGAGCTCGACCACCAGCCGGTCGTCGCCATCAACAAGGTCGACCGCGACGATGCTCGGCCGCATGAGGTCCTCGACGAGATCTTCGACCTTTTCATCGATGTCGAAGCCAGCGACGAGCAACTCGACTTCCCGACGCTGTATACGTCGGCCAAGGAGGGATACGCCCTCCGCAATCTCGGCGATCCGCACGGCGATCTGACACCGCTGTTTGAGACCGTCGTCGACGAAGTCGATCCGCCCGAGGGCGACTCGGAGGACCCGCTGCAGATGCAGGTAGCGACGCTCGATTACGACGACTACGTCGGACGAGTCGCCATCGGTCGCGTCTTCAACGGCGCACTCGAGGTCGGCGACGACGTCGTCATCGCTCGGCGCGACGGAAGTCGCGACGAGGTACGAGCGCGGAAACTCTTCGGGTTCGACGGACTCGAGCGAGTCGAATGCGATCGCGTCGAGGCGGGCGAGCTCTGTGCCGTCGCCGGCATGGAGGAGATCCTTCCGGGCGAGACGATCTGCAACCCCGACGATCCCAAGCCGATGCCGATGATCGAGATCGACGAACCAACAGTCTCGATGATCTTTACCGTCAACGACGGCCCCTTCACGAGCCGAGAGGGGGAATTCGTCACGAGTCGCCAGATCGAAGAGCGGCTCGAACAAGAGCTCGAGCACAACGTCGCGCTCCGGGTCGACGAGGCCGATCGTGCCGAATCCTTCGTCGTCTCCGGACGAGGCGAACTCCACTTGGCCGTCCTGCTCGAGGAGATGCGCCGGGAAGGCTACGAACTCCAGGTCTCGCGTCCCGAGGTGATTTTTCGTGAGGACGACGATGGCAACAGGCTCGAGCCGATCGAGGAAGTGATCATCGAGGTCGACCCCGAGTACGCCGGCAACGTCATCCAGAGTCTCGAGGAGCGCCGCGGTGAGCTCCAGTACATGAGCAAGACCTCCGACGGGGCTCAGCGGCTCGAATTCTACGTCCCGTCGCGCGGGCTGATCGGGTATCAGTCCGACTTTTTGACCGATACGCGTGGCACCGGCGTGATGCACAAGAACTTCCATGATTACGGCCCGTATCGCGGCGAGATCGAAAAACACCGCGGCGGCGCCATGATCGCCAAAGACAAAGGCGTCACGACGCGATACTCCCTCCACAGCCTCGAGGAACGAGGCGATCTGTTCGTCGGCCCCGGCGAAGAGGTTTACGGCGGACAAATCATTGGCGTCTGCAATCGGGAGTATCCACTCGTGGTCAATCCCTGCGAGCAAAAGCAGCTCACCAACTTCCGTGCCGCCGGAAGCGACGATGCGCTCGATCTGTCACCGGCCGTCGAGATGACCCTCGAGCGGGCGATCGAATTCATTGGACCGGACGAGCGCGTCGAAATTACCCCCGAATCGATCCGTCTCCGCAAAGTCGAGCTCGAACACAACATCCGCCGCGCGAGCCAGTAGCGCATGGAGTTGAGCTGGTACATCTACCCGCTCGTCCTGCTGGCAGGGGTGACGGCGGGGGGCATGAACGCGCTCGCCGGGAGCGGGTCGCTGGTCACCCTCCCCGCCCTGGTGTGGCTCGGCCTTCCTTCGACGATTGCCAATGGGACCAACCGCGTCGGGATCGTCGTGCAGTGTCTCATCGGTGTCGAGACCTTCCGACAGGGCGATGAACTCGATCTCGAGGGAACCCACTGGCTGATCGGGCCCGCAGCACTCGGCGCGCTGGTGGGCGCCTGGATCGCGACGCGTCTCGACGCTGCTCAAACCGACATGGTCATCGGGGTCGTCATGATCGGGATGCTCGGCGTCCTGCTGGCCGACCCCCAGACATGGCTCCGTGAGACGACCGAGACCTTCGAGGGGCGTCCGCCCTGGTGGCTGCTCGGCCTGCTCTTCGTCGTC
>JAQCND010000072.1 GCA_028274765.1 Bradymonadaceae bacterium | reverse complement strand
TCATCTCTTGAGGGGATTACAGCAGGAGGATGCCAACAAGGATTTCAAGCCCAAATTCGGGAAACTCGTCGAGGTGATGAACTTCGACAATCCCGAAGACGGCAAGGTGCGCTATCGATTTTTGAATTCGGAGCGCGAGCGAACCGCCGATGTTCGCTCGATCGTGCCTCTCAAAGAGAGCGAGCTCAAGACGTCCAGCGGGCCCAATGCGCTGGAGCGCTACCAGCAGCGCATCAAGCGCATTACATTGCTCGTCAAGAAATTGAGAGGGCGCCCCGACAGTATTCTCGACAAGGTGCAGGAGCTCTCGCAGCGGCCGCCTCCTCCCATGATCCAGCTCTGATCGCGGACGAATGGCTCGAGTCGACGTGGAACCCCGCACGGAAAATTTGACCCCGATCTCGGTCGCCTCTACATCTAGAAGGGAAGTCTTCGACCGACAGGCTCGGCTCCGGGAGTCGAGCGCCAGTTCGTATCACACGGAGGTGACCGATGCAGACCGCACGCTCGAACGCAGCATCTCCCACGGAATCGTCGTCCCCGTTCGGAGGATTCCGTCGTTTCCGACGGCGTGAACTCGAGATGGACGTGGTGCTCCAGGATGCCGGGGGCTGGGAAATCCCCGTCGAGAGCGTCGACGTCAGTCCGGGCGGGATGTTCGTCCGCTCGGAGTTTTTGTTCGAACCGGGAGCTCGACACGTCTTGATTTTTCGAGCGCCGAATGGACAATTCTTATTTCGTCTCCGCGCTCGAGTGGTGCGAGTCGAGGACGAAGACGAGCCTCCCGGCATGGCTTACGAGTTCATCGGAGTCGAGCCCGAGACGGAGCGTCGCCTCCGGGCGCTGGCCGCCCCTCGCCCCGACGCGACCGAGTTGCACCGGAATGGAACGTCCGAAGGATGACCACCTTCTACAAATATCACGGGCTCGGCAACGATTTCGTCGTGCTCGAGACGCCGGAGGTCGACCCATCGACCGAGCACGTCGAGCGGTGGTGCGATCGACACCGCGGCATCGGAGCGGATGGCATCGTCGTACTGCAGACAGCCGACGATCCCGAGGTGGCGGCGCGCATGGTGGTCTACAATCGCGATGGCAGTCGACCGGAGATGTGCGGCAACGGTATTCGCTGTGCCGCTCGTCATCTGGTCGAGCAGACCTCGACATGTCAGGGACACTCCGAGATTTGCATCGGCACGGATGCGGGCCCCCGAACCTGTCGAGTGACGTCCACGTGTCCCTGGCAGATCGAGGTGGCCATGGGATCGGCTCGCGTGGCCGATGCACCGGTCGAAGTCGAGGTCGCGGGGACCGCCTGGTCACTCTGGCCAGTCGACATGGGCAATCCCCACGGCGTCCATGTCGGCATGCGCTCCGACGAGGCGCTCGAGCAACTGGGGCAAACATTGAACGAGCAGCGCTCCGAGCCCTTTGACGACGGAGTCAACGTCGAGTGCGTCGCCCCGACGGAGGGTCGGACTGCTCGAGCCGCAGTATACGAGCGTGGCGTGGGGCGGACCCCGGCCTGCGGAACGGGGGCCTGTGCCGTGGCGGCCGCGCTCTGGGCGACCGATCGTCGCGATCCTCACACGTCTCTGGCTGTACGTCTCCCCGGAGGCGAGCTCGAGATCACCCGCCGAGACGGGCAGATCTGGATGAAAGGCGGCGTCGAGGCGGTCTTTCAGGGGGACATACTGGGAGCATCGTCATTCGTGTTCGGATAAGGGGGCAAGCCCTCGAGCTGGACAAATGCTCCCACCCTGTCGGGTCCATCTTCGTCGCTGCAGCAACGGGGACAAGCTTATCCGAACACACATGGGAGTATCGTATTCGAATGGAAACGTCTGAATGTGATTGGTTTGCACGTCCTTGTCATACATGTCGATGTTGAAACGATATCCTCTGCTGGTGGCGATCGCTCTCCTCGTGTCGATGACTCTTGCATCTTGCAAGGGAAGCATCTCGCTGTTCGGCAACCTGACTTCGATGATCATTACGCTCGTCCTCCTCTGGTCTACTCTGCACATCAACCGAACCTAATTTAACATGGAGTTCGACGACGCCCTGGCCGACGACGTCTCGCCGACCGAGTTCTTCGAAGAGACGCTCCCCGAGCTCTTCGAGGCTCGTCTCGATCGTTTCGAGCAGTACAGCGACATCCCCATCCTCATCTCGATCCATTTGACCGACCGCGATCAGCGGTATTCGTTCGAGTTCAATGCGGACGGGCTTCGCTCGACAGACGGGGAATTTATCGATTTTCCCATACTCACGCTGGAGGGGACGGCCGAACAGTGGGAGACCGTTCGGCGCCACACGCGGGAGCTCCTCGGTCAACTCGACGAGCGAGCGGCCCAGCATACGCCTCCGAATCGCATCACCCGCGATTTTCTCGACGATCTCGAACGCCACGATGGCGTCTTCGAGCTCAACATCGAGGCCAACGAGCGCGACGAACCGGTCTCGATGCGTCTCGTGCTCAACGACTACGAAGCCCCTCCGAGGGCACGCGAGGTAACACTGTCGACCTCGTCCGACGTCTTCTACGACGTCGTCGAGGGGCGCCGTTCTCCGGCTGAAGCGGCCCGGAACGCCAGCCTGTCGGGCGATATGAGTCTGGCATTCGATATCGGCGGCTTGCTGATGTCCCACTTTCCGGAACTCGATCGGACTCGGTGACGGGCCCGAGGACGGTGACGCGCTCCTTGCAGAATCGAGACGTGGGGGCTACACATC
>JAQCND010000071.1 GCA_028274765.1 Bradymonadaceae bacterium | reverse complement strand
TCCCTCCGTTAAGGATCGTCGCGACGCACTGCACGCACCGCGATATCGCCCCGCCACTCTCCCGTGCCTCCACGAGACGTTCCGATGGTGTTGTCACGCCGCTTCTTCACCTGGTTGTTTGTCGTCGTTTGGGTCTGCTCGATGGGCTATATCGGGTGCGACTCCCCCGGAGATGCCTCCTCGCCCCCGAAAGACGACGAGGCCACAGCGACCTCGTCGAACGAATCCCCGGAATCCTTGGAGCGTGATGACACCGGGGCAGCGACGTCCTCAGAATCGAACGAACCCCGTTTGACGACCAGCGAGACGCTCCCCGATCGCCCCAAACGCATCGTGTCGCTGGCGCCCAACATCACCGAAACGCTCTTTGCGTTAGGGCTCGGCGACCGAGCGGTCGGCGTGACGAAGTTCTGCAACTACCCCGAGGAGGTCGACTCCATCCCGAGCGTCGGCTCCTTTACGAACCCCGATTTCGAGGCCATCTTGGCTCGAGAGCCCGACCTGGTGATCGGCCCGATCGCGGGCGGCGATCCGTCGACGGTCGAGAAGCTCGAGAAGGCTGGCGTCGCCCACGCCTTCCTGCGCATCGAGACGATCGACGACGTCCTCTGGGGGATCGACAAAATTGGAGCGTGGACGGGGGCGACCGAGCGGGCTGACAAGCTGACCGGCTCCATCGAAAACGAGATGCAGTCGGTGGCCGAACAATACGAGGGACAGCAGGCCGAGCGCGTCCTGATGATTTACGGACACGATCCCCTCGTCGGCGCCGGCTCCGGGACGTTCGGCCACCAGCTGCTCGATCGCCTCGGCGCGACCAACGTGCTGGCCGATCTCGACAGCCAGCACCCCCGACTCGATCTCGAAAAGGTCCTCGAACTCGATCCGACCCACATTCTCGACACGACCATGAGTCCGAACGCCCCCTCTCCGACGGACTTCTGGTCTCAGCACGATACGATCACGGCCGTCGAACGCGATCGAGTCGCCCACGTCACAAACGACGCCGTGCTGCGCCCCGGACCTCGCCTGCCCGAGGCCATGCGGGTGCTCGGCGAGGCTCTCTACGGCAACGGCGACTCGAAGAGCGACAATGCGACCTCCGGCAGCGGCGAGGGGTTTCCGCGGTGACTCCCTCCGAGTCCTCTCGGCTCACGGTCTCGCGCCTCGGATTCGCCGTGGGAACGACGCTCCTCCTGTGGATCGCCGTCGGGGCTCTGTCGCTGACGTACGGAAGCTCCGGATTCGGAGGCTGGGAGGTCCTCCAGACGTTCGTGCGAGGCGATCTCTCGGCGACCCAGTCGGCCATCATCTGGGAGGCGCGATTCCCTCGTATCGCCTTTGCCGGGTTCGTCGGCGCGGCGCTGGCGACCAGCGGAGCCGTCTTTCAGGCGATCTTGCGCAATCCGCTGGCCGATCCCTACATCCTCGGCATCTCGGGAGGCGCGGCGCTCGGGGGCACCCTGCTTCTGGCGCTCGGCACGGGACTGGCGGGGATCGCGGGACTTCCCTCGAGCTGGATCGCCTGGATCACCACCATCAGTCCGCCCGTGGCGGCGTTTGCTGGGGCACTCGGGGCTTTGACCGTTATTTATACGGTTGATCGCTGGGTGCCGGGGGGACGCACGGGCAATTACGTGCTGCTGTTGACCGGTGTCATCATCAACGCCTTCGCTTCGGCGATCATCCTCTTTTTGAAGAGCGTCGTCTCGGCCCAGAAGGCCCAGCAACTCCTCTTCTATCTGATGGGGACACTCTCGGTCGAAGGGACCTCCCAGGGGACGCTCGTGACAACGGGAGGCGGCATGACGGCAGCCATCGCGGGCCTTCTCTGGTTCGGACGCGATCTCAACGTATTGAGTCTCGGCGACGACGAGGCCGCCGCGCTGGGCGTCGACGTCGAGTGGGTACGTTGGTGGACGGTCGGGCTCTCGAGTGTCGCCGTCGCGCTCGCCGTGGCGTTTACGGGGCTGATCGGATTCGTGGGGCTCGTCGTTCCTCACGGCGTGCGACTCGTCGTCGGTCCCGACCATCGCGTCCTCCTCCCCTGCTGTGCCTTCACGGGAGCGGCTTTCTTGACGGCCTCCGATTTGCTGACGCGCACGGCGTTCGGGTTGTTTTCGACCGCTCTTCCCGTGGGGGTCGTCACGGCCTTCGTCGGCGCGCCGCTCTTCATGTTCTTTCTGTGGCGCAATCTCACCCGTACGCGGAGGGACGGAGGATGAGTGGTCACCTAAAGCAGAGCTCGCTCTGCGTTGTGATGGTTGAATGTTTGTTCGAGGGATAGAGTGAACCGTTCTATATGCCGGCTGGGAGCCGGCGATCCCAAAAGGCACCTCGTGTTATGCACTCAACCTATCATATGGAGCGCCAGCATCCCTGCTGGCAAGTTGCCGAGCGACTCCTCGTCGGGAGGAGTGGGGCGACAACCAGCGTCACTCGATCATTTTGACCATTTCGAGGGCGAGGAGATGACGATGCATGACGACGATCCACCGATTTTGAGGCTCGAGGGCGTCTCGCATCGCTTTGGCGACCTCGACGTCCTCCAGGACGTCACGCTGACGCTACACTCCGGGGAGTCGGTCGCCATCGTCGGTCCCAACGCCGCCGGCAAGACAACCCTGATCCGCGTCGCCTCCGGTTTGTTGGCGCCCGACGAGGGCGATGTCGTCCTCGAAGGCACGCCTCTCGAACAGCAGGGGCGAGAGTCGATTGCACGACGACTGTCGCTCCTTCGGCAGGCCGCCCCCCAGGTCTTCGATTTTTCGGCGCTCGAATTGGTGCTGATGGGATTTCACGCTCGCACGGATCGCTTCTCGCTCCCCTCCGAGCAACAGCGCCGCCGAGCCCTCGACGCCATGGAGACGCTCGGGATCGCAGACCTCGCCGATCGCCCGGCCTCGGTGCTGAGCGGCGGGGAACTCCAGCGGGTGCTGATGGCGCGCACGATGGTGTCGGGCACCGATCTCTGGCTCCTCGACGAGCCGACCTCCCATCTCGACGTCCGCCATCAGATGGCGCTGCTCGAGCAGGTCGATCGTCACATCGATCAAGGGGGAACGGCGTTCGCCGTGCTGCACGATCTTGCCGCCGTCCACCGTTTTTTCGACCGAGTCGTGCTCCTCGACGACGGCGAGCCGGTGGCCGTGGGCCCGACCGACGAGACACTCACCGAACCGCGACTCTCCGAGGTCTTCGACGTCCCCCTCGTGTGCGGAGAGGTGAAGGGTCAATCCGTCTGGGTTGTCGACTCCGAGGCCTTCTCCTGACGGGATTTCCATTGCTCCTTTTGGAGCCGATCCTCCAGTTTCCATCCTCCACTGGCAAGGCGCCAGACCTCGACGAACCTCGCCTCCTCGACCGTCATGACGGGCTCGACATACCACTTTTGCTGGACTTCGACCCGGGCCTGTTCTTTGCTCTGCACTTTAATCTGTTTGATGCGGATATCGACGATGTCGTAGTCGTCGCCGTGCTCTTCGTATCGTCCCATGAACGTCTGGCGATGACTCTCGGCCACCATCGAAGAGGCTCGATCGAACGATTCCCACCGCATGTGTTTGTGGAACGTCCTCAATTGAGCGCGGAGGTTGTCGGAGTCGACGAGCGTCGACTGACTCGAGTTGTTGCTCTGGTTCGACGACGTCGCACAGTTCGCCCCCAGACAGCAGAGACCGAGACACAGAGAGGCGACGAGTGCCGCTGTGTGTCTCGCTTCCGAACTTGTCGTCGAGTCAGGCGAAGGGCATCTCGTCGACACGATACCAACTCCAATGAGGAGGGAACACTGCGCGTGATGATACTCGAGTCGCCCTCCGTCTCGCGTGGCGCGAGGCGAGGCATCTCCGCGACGATCGTCGAGGATGTCGTCCCGAGAGTCGATCGAGACGGTGGCGCTCGATACCTCCCATGCTTCTATCATACTCCCCTGCCACGCCCAATTTTCTGCGTGACTCGTCACGGGGTCATTGCATCAGCGGTGTAGATCACACGTTCGAGGTTCAACCTTCATCACGTCGCTTCGCCCTCCCCTCGAGGAGAGTGGCTGAAGCGATATACCAACCAGGGGCTAGTGCTCCCGGGGGACGTCAGAAGGCATCCATGAGGGGCGCCCTCCGGAGCACCGGCTACCAGCCAGCTCATGTCTCCTTGATATGAAGGCTTATCCGATAGCTTTGTCGCTCATCACTCTGACCTCCGACAGGCAGATGAACGTGAGCGCCATTGACATGTGCCCTCCTGCGCTGGATACAGGAGGCGTCTCGTCTGAATGTTCAGAATGATCACCGATCGATCAGATTCTTTCGACCGCTCTCGATTCATGACCGACGATCTCGAACGACAGCTTCGTGAACACGTCCTCGAGGGAGACGAAGTCTCTTCATTCGATGTGGAGGACGCCGCCGATCGAGCTCGGCAGAGTCGCTGGTGTCGCCTCCTGCTGGCGGCCGCCGACGACGCCTCGCTGCACGTCACCTGGGCGAGACCGACCGAATGGGAGGCCCTCGACGCCGCAGGGCGAGTGGCCCGAGTGCGCGCCCAGCTCCCGGCGGTCGATCGTCATATCGACGCGGCGATCGAGTCGGACGAGCCGAACTCCGTCCTCGAGGCACTGGCGCGAGCGGGAGTCGGATGGGAACACGATGTGCTTCCGGAACATCTCGAGACGGAAGCAACGCTCGAGTCCACGGCATCGGTCATGGCGCGCGGCATGTCCGACACCCTTCGCTCGACCATCATCACCCGCGAGGTGGTCGACGAGGCGCTCACTGCCCTGCGAGCGGCTGCTCTGGAGGGCGCCGACGATCTCTGGGATCAGTTTCTCATCTGGCGCACCCGCCTCGAGCCCGACGAGGACGAGGAACTCGACGAGTTGAGCGACGTCCGCCGTCGCCACCTCCATCGACTCGACGGGCTCGGCGCAATCCTCGGTCCGACTCTCTACGCCCGGGGGGTCCTCACCGGGGATTACGAGACACGGTGGTTCGAACACTCCGAATCGGTGGCCGATCTCCTGCAGGTGTGCGGAGCGACCGACTGGCTCGAGGTTCTCGGCCTCCTCGAGGCCACCGACAGTCGGGCCACCGAGATGGCCTCGACGCTGGCGGTCTGTGCGGCTCAGGGACTCGGCGACGAGCCCCCGGACGAGGACGAGACGGAGCGATTGCTCGACCTCCTCGGCGAGACGCCCGATCCCCACCAAAAAGAGAGTCCCTGGGAGGAGATGGCCACTCGACTCGGATTGGGCCTCCAGATCGCCGTCGGTGAAGACGAGTTCGGATTGCTGTTGGCTCAGGTGGCCGCGCACGAGCGCCTCGTCACCCATGGCATCCACTCGCCCGGTATCCCGGGACTTCCCCTGTCGGCGACGGCGCCCGAAGACATCGATCATCCCACCACCGAGACCCTTGCCCAGGAACTGGCCGATCGTTTACTCGCCGATGAGGACGAGTCGCGCGACGAGGCGATCGTCTCCGCCGTGCGCACCCTGTGTGACGCGCGCACCTGGCTGCGGCGCTTTCCGGAGGAGTTCGAGCCTCTCGCCCGGGCCGTCGCCTCGTCGTTCGAGCCCGTCGAGGT
>JAQCND010000054.1 GCA_028274765.1 Bradymonadaceae bacterium | reverse complement strand
GAAAAACCTCGAGGCCGGGGCGGACATCGTCGAGACCAACACCTTCAACGCCCAGCGCATCTCGCAGGCCGACTACAGCACCGAAGAGCTGGCCCACGAGATGAACGTCGAGGCGGCGAAGGTGGCGCGTCGGGCGGCCGACGAGGTCGAAGAGGAGACCGGCAAGCCCCGATTTATCGCCGGCGCCATCGGGCCGACCAACCGGACGCTCTCGATTTCGCCGGAGGTCACCGAGCCGGCTCACCGCGAGATCGACTTCGACGAGCTCCGCGACGCCTACGCCGAGCAGGCGCGTGGGCTGATCGAGGGCGGCGTCGACGTCTTCTTGATCGAGACGATCTTCGACACCCTCAACGCCAAGGCTGCCATCATCGCCTGCAACGAGGTGATGGAGGAGATGGGCGTCGAGGTGCCGATGATCATCTCGGTGACGGTCACCGACCAGAGCGGCCGGACCCTGTCGGGTCAGACCATCAAGGCGTTCTGGATCTCGATCGAGCATGCCGATCCGCTGGCGGTGGGGCTGAACTGTTCGCTGGGGCCCGACGAGATGCGGCCCTACATGCAGGAGCTCTCGGAGATCGCCGACACCTACACGAGCTGCTACCCGAACGCGGGCCTGCCCAACGAGTTCGGCGAGTACGACGAGACGCCCGAGCAGATGCGGGACTCGCTCGAGGAGTACGCCGAAGAGAGTTGGCTGAACATCGTCGGCGGCTGCTGTGGGACGACGCCGGAGCACATCGAGGTCATCGGCGAGACGGTCTCGAACTACGAGCCCCGCGAGGTGCCCGAGGAGCCGATTCCTCACACGCGGTACTCGGGGCTGGAGCCGCTGGTGGTCCGCCCGGACTCGAACTTCACGATGATCGGCGAGCGGACCAACGTCATGGGGTCGCGCCAATTTCGGGGGCTGATCGAGGACGAGAACTTCCAGGAGGCCGTCGAGGTCGCTCGCGACCAGGTCGAGGGCGGGGCGAACATCCTCGACGTCAACATGGACAAGGGGCTGCTCGACTCCCAGGAGGCGATGAAGAACTTCCTGCGGATCATCGCCACCGAGCCGAGCATCGCCAAGATTCCGATCATGGTCGACAGCTCGAAGTTCAAGGTCATCGAGACCGGACTCAAGAACGTCCAGGGCAAGGCGGTGGTCAACTCGCTGAGCCTCAAGGAGGGCGAAGAGGAATTCAAAGAGCACGCCCGCACGGTCAAAAAGTACGGCGCCGCGATCGTCGTGATGGCCTTCGACGAGGACGGGCAGGCGACCTCCAGGGAACACCGGGTCGAGATCGCCCGGCGGTCGATCCGGATTCTCACCGAGGAAGTCGGTTACGACCAGAAGGACATCCTCTTCGACGCCAACATCCTGACGGTCGCCACCGGGATGGAGGAACACCGCGAGTATGCCATCAACTACCTGGAGGCGATCGAGGCGATCGAAGAAGAGTTTCCCGACGTCAAGACGACCGGCGGCGTGAGCAACATCTCGTTTTCGTTCCGCGGCAATCCGATCGTCCGCGAGGCGATGCACTCGACGTTCCTCTATCACGCCATGAAGGCGGGGCTCGATACAGCCATCGTCAACGCCGGTCGGCTGACCGTCTATCGCGACATCGAGGACGAACTGCGCGAGCATATCGAGGA
>JAQCND010000050.1 GCA_028274765.1 Bradymonadaceae bacterium | reverse complement strand
GATGTTGACGGGTGAGCCGCTCGTCTCGGATCCGTCACAGAAGCGCTGTGTCATGATCCACCTATCGGGAGTGCGCAAACACATCCCCGACGTGCTCCTCGAGGGGCCACTGGGCGGCGTCCTGTCGAAAGCGCTGGCCTCGGAGCCGGAGGGACGGTTCGAAGACGCTCATGCCTTTGCCGATGCGCTCGACGACCTCCGGCCGGACGAGCTCCCGGCGCTGGGAACAATTCGAGGCTCCTCGGATCGGCACGATCTGCCCCTCGAAGCGACCCGGCCCTCCGATGAAGTTCCCCTCGAGGATGAGACTGAAAACGACGACACGTCTCCGCCTCAGTCGCCTCACTCCGAAAGAGGCTCCGATCCGGACTCTTCGGATACGCGCCATCCGTCTCCTTCGACGAACTCGACCGCTTCTGCCGAACTCGACAGCGACGAGTCCCGTAAGACCGTCCGGCTCGAGTCCCCGGATCCGAGCGAACACACCCTGGAGGCGGGAGAGGCCTCGGCCGACATGGAGGAAGCGTCCGGGATGAATCGACGAACATGGGGACTGTTGAGTCTCGGGCTCCTGGCGCTTCTCGCCGCGGGTGGGGGCATCATGATGACGGGAGCAAGCGAAGAGAGACACGGCCCATCGGCCTCTGTTTCGGCCGGGGCGGCTGTCGAGGGCCCCGAACAAACCAACAGCGAGGCGTCTACCCCAATGGCCTCCGAAGATGCGGTACGAGCGGATGCCGGCACCGGCGATTATCCCCCCTCGGACGTGGGCGCGAAGGCGAGTGAACGTGTCGCCATCGAGCTCCAGACGGAGCCTCAAGAGGCCGAAATCGTGCAGGGAGAACGGCGCATCGGAACGACGCCGACAACGGTGAAGCTCGAGCCCGGAGATGCCGGAACACGGACCTTCGTCCTCGAGCGCGAGGGCCATCGCACACGTCGAGTCCAGCTCGGTCCCGAGGACGCTCCCTCGGTCGAGGTCGAACTCGCCACGTCGGGAGCGCGAGACGACAGGGCCCCAGAAGAAGGGGCTCGAGCACCTTCGGACGAGACCGGATCGTCGTCGCGCGAGCGTCAATCCGATAACGCTCCCGGAGAAGCAGAGGACACTGCGCCGCACAATCGAGGTCGAGAGCGTCCCTCGACCTCGCCGGGGACCCGAGACGACGCTTCGTTGGATGACTCGTCCGACTCCGAGTCGGAGGCCGAGGATCTCCGAGCCGACCGTCCCGAATCCGACGATTCGAATGCCGCCGACTCCGCGCAGGGAAGAGAAGCATCACCGACGTCCGCCTCCTCCGACAACCGCACAGCGTCCGAACGGGATCATTCGGCGTCTGAAGCGACTGAAACCTCCAATGATACCAATGAGGATGATTCGGGCGAATCCAAAGAGGGCGACGAGGACCGCATGATGATTGCGCCCTGACTTCGTCTTACGCGTCCTCCCATCTCACGATTTCCGCCGAGCATGCGAACCGAGATTCCGCGAGGAAGTGCCAACGTCCTGACCTGAGAACGAGCCCGGAGAGTGAAGGGATCATGTCGCTCACCATGCCATGCCTGAAGAGGCGGGAACGAGGTGGAATGGGGCCATGTGATTGGCTCCACGGAATGACACGATGCCGACGGTTCGACGCCTCCGTTCGTTGTGTCTCAAAAGTTCACCGCAATTGAGCCGCCCGCGCCCCGAGGCCGCACCTGGACTTCGACCGATCGGTCGGCTCGCCCCTCCGTCGAGGCATGTTGCCTGGGCGTCAGTAGCAAATAGAATCCCGTACTCAGTGCCGCCGTTCCGAGTCCCGCTCCCACCACGAGGGCGAAGGTATCGAGGCGATTGGCTCTCGTCTCGATGGCCCTCGCCTCTTGCTGGGTGACCCTCTGCACGACGGGACCAGCGGTATCCGTGACGCGACTCCGCTGAGAGCGAGCCGCCAGGTGGAGAGCCAGTCCCCCACCCCCGAAGAGGCCGGCCGCCCCCACTGAAACCCAGCCCCAGAGAGGACGTCTCGACGTGGAAGACGAAAGTGAAGCAGTCTTTTCAGGGGTTGGCTGAGGCCAATCGGAGAGCACGTCGGCGAAGGAGGAGGCATTCGACCTGTCGAGGAGATTCCGAGCCGCCGAGACTGTCTGCTGGCCGTACGTCTCGGCATTCTCCGAGGCGAGCGTCCGAGCGCGTTCCAACGGTGATGGAATCGAGGGACAGATATCAGCGAGCTTGCGGCGGTACTCCCGAATCTTTTGGTCGATAATCTCGGGAGAGGGTTTGGGGACGGCCGGAGCACGGCCGGCGTTGTTCAGGGCGCGCTCGGCATCTTCACATCGTTCGAGTTGCTGATAGGCGCGTCCCAGGTTGAGATACGTCACGTTGAGCGCCCCCAGCGCGAGTGCTTCCTCGAGAAGGGCGACAGCAGCGGCATAGTCGCCCTTGACGATGTTGCGGACCGCCTGATTGTTGAGTTTGAGCTGTCGGTCCGAGGGCTCGACGATCTCGGGCGATCCCGTCTCGTCCTCCTGAGCATCGGACCAGCCGGGAAGGGCGAACACCATCAAACAAGCGGCGGCCGCAAGGAGGAGGCGAGTATGTCTCATGAATTGGATCCGTCGTGTGACATCTCGTCGAAATTCCCCACCTCGTCGGACCTGAGGTGGACGCTCGAGGTTATCTCTATATTCAGGGGACGAGGGGGGCTTTGTGAAGTCTCTCGTCTGGCGACCTCACGACCGGTTGCATCCTGGCTCGACGTGTCGGACGCGACGTCGACACGGGCCTCGAATCCCGAGAGAGCATCGAGCGCTCGACGGGTTCGTCGCGCACGGTGAGCACGAACTCGCCGGGGCGTATCCCCTTCTCGTCAGCGTCGAAGGTATCGACGACGAGATAGTGGGTGCCCGCGGGGAGCGTGGCGGTCACCGTGTGATCGCCGCGCGCCCGGCAGGCCGAGGGCGTCGTCTCGCCTTCGAGAAGATGGAGATCGAGATCGACGCCACGCCGATCGACGACGGAGGCTCTCAGCTTCGTGGTCTCAGATAGTGTCAACTTGTAGATGATCTCCGGGCCCGACTCGTCGTGATTGGACTCGCAGCCTGGATAGCGGTCGAATTGGGTGTCCCCCATCTTCGAGGTATCGCCGCCCGTCGCGGTCGGAAGTCGATCGAGTGCAATCGGATCGGAGACCGTCCCCGACTCGGGACTCGAGGGATGATGCAGCGCATCGGGCGCCGAGGCGCCCTCGACGAGTACCTGCCGGAGTCGATGAAGCATCTCGATGGTCAGGAGATTGCGGTTGTTATGGCCGTGTTTCATCCCCTCTTCAGTGAAGATACACGGCTGGAACTGAGCCCCGGCGAGTGCCGTCATGTGGAGTCCATCGCCTCCGAGCCCCTGATCGGGGAGCTGCCGGAGTCGATGATTGAGATCGACAAAGGGAAGCTGGCGTCGCTGGGCAATGCCCCGAAGGACGTCGTTGAAGCGAGGCACTTGTCGCGCGGCTTCGGCCTCGTCCTCGCGAGGGGGAATGGCGGTGAGAATGGGAATAACCCCGCGCTCGGTCAGGGCGTCGACGATCCGAAACATGTCTTCCGCGTAGGTATCGAGGCTTCGCCATCCGATGTCATTGGTCCCGTACATGATGATGGCAAATCGCGGTTGGCTCGCCCGAATTTCGCGAATTAGCGGGGCGGGCTGGCCTTTCATGACGTGCATGGCCGTCCATCCGACCTTGGTGGCCTTGCTCTCTCGGAGATAGGAGTTGGGGGCTTCCTCTCCTTCGTTGGCAAAGACATCGATAGTGGGTTGGAGGTGCGAGCGACCGTCCAGCTCGACGTCGTCGCCCGCGAAACACTCCATGAAGTTGGGGTTGACGGTATTCGAACCTCCCACCTTCGCGAAGACGTCGTCGCGAGCCTCGGGCGCACGTCGAGCGATGGTCTTCAGGTGCTCGACGACGTGAGGCGTCAGGGGGGAGAGGGCGCGATCGTTTGGATAGCGTGTCGGAAGGTGCCGATTCGCCCAGCTCGCCGACGACTCGCGACTTTCCTGATGGGCTGTCTCCATGCGAGCGGTAGCTCGTTTCAGAAGACGGCGCTCGGCCTCTTCCGGATCGGGCGATGTCTTCGAGGGGGCGTCGCGAGTATCGGAGAAGGTCGACGCCGAGTTGACGTCGGGCGCCACGTCGCATTTGGCCCTGGTGGGCGAGGCCTCCGACGACGCGCTCGTATCGATCTGGGACTCGGGGCGATCGGGGGGGGGCTGGAGGGTCCCGCATCCGACCACTCCGACGAGTATCCAGACGAGACACGTGATCGGAGGAGAGTCGTCAGTGTCGTGGTATCGTCGTGCGATCATTGGTATCTTTGAGCAAATGGCGTACAATGCACTTGAATTCGGCTGTCGACGATATCGATATTCGGCTCTCCTTCCCGTCGGTCGGGGACCTCGAGCCCATGTCGAATCAGGACGAGCACAAAGCATTTTGTCCCGACTGCGGACGCGAATACCCACCCGAGCACCGGACCTGTCCCGAGGACGGGACGACGCTCTTTTCGTACGATACCTCGGATGCCGGTGAATCCGATCCGCTGATCGGTGAGACCTTCGACGAGCGCTTTCGAGTCGAGGACGTTCTCGGCAGTGGCGGCATGGCCCGCGTCTATCGCGGCCTTCAGCTCGGGATCGAGCGGAATGTCGCCATCAAAGTACTGCATCCCAATCTGGCTGAGAACGAGACGTTCATCAAGCGATTTCTGCGCGAAGCGCGCGTCATCTCGAATTTCAATCATCCGAATATCGTCCGGCTCATCGACTTCGGCCAGGAGCCGGACCACCAGGTGTTATATCTGGTCATGGAATTGATCGAGGGTCTGCACCTCGACGATCTCGTCTCGACGGGGCGCCTGCGACCAGAATTGGCGACCGAAATCGTCATGCAGATCTGCAGTGCCCTCTCCGAGGCCCATGCTGCCGATGTGGTCCACCGAGATCTCAAGCCGAGCAACATCATGCTCATCCCCATGGCGGATGGGCAGTTCCAGGTCAAAATCATCGACTTCGGTATCGCCGATGCGCTTCAGCACTCGGCCCAGTTGACCCAGACCGGAGCGATCTGTGGCACGCCGCGTTACATGGCTCCCGAGCAGGTACTGACTGAAGAAGTCGATGCGCGCGCTGACATCTACTCGATCGGCGCCCTGTTGTTCGAGATGTTGAGCGGGCGACCGGTCTTTCGTGCGGATCGAGACGTCGCCATGGCCCTACGCCACGCTCGAGATTCGGCTCCGAGCCTCGCCGACTGTGTCTCCCCCGCCGACGTGCCGGAATCCCTGGTGGAGCTGACCGACGACATGTTGCTCAAAGATCGAGAGGCCCGTCCGCAGAGCATCCTCCAGGTGCGGAATCGCCTGATGGAACTTCGCCGCGAGGCCTCGTTCAGTCCGATCTATCTCGAGAGTGACGAACCGCTCGAATCTCAGTTCTCACGGTGGATCCGGGAGCCGGAACCGACCCCGACCTCGCCCGACAGTAGCAGTTTCACGGAGGAACGCGACACGGGCCATCCGGAGGGCATCCCCGACACCGACGATCGGGGCATCGAACCCGAAGCGGTGCTCGCCACGCAGCGAGAGGGCGATGACACCCCTATC
>JAQCND010000040.1 GCA_028274765.1 Bradymonadaceae bacterium | reverse complement strand
TTACTCGCCGATGAGGACGAGTCGCGCGACGAGGCGATCGTCTCCGCCGTGCGCACCCTGTGTGACGCGCGCACCTGGCTGCGGCGCTTTCCGGAGGAGTTCGAGCCTCTCGCCCGGGCCGTCGCCTCGTCGTTCGAGCCCGTCGAGGTGCCGCCCGTCGATCTGGCCTACCAGCAACTCGAAGACGCACTCGAGGATCGATCGCGAGACGAGACCCACACGTCGATCGACGGGTCTCCCAGCCTGCGAGAGGCGATGCGCGTCACGGCCGATGCCTTCGCGCCCGAGCCCTCCGACGCCGTGCTCGATCGCCTCGCGACGCGGGCCACCGAGGCCGAGGACGTGCTGGCCATGGACTGCGCGAGACGACTGGCGGCCGTGGGAACGCAGGAGGCGCTCGAGCGGCTCGGCGATCTCTGGGTCGAGCGCGCCCCCGTCCTGCGAGCCCCCTTCGTGCGACTCGCGATGATGGATGGGCTCGTCGAGATGAGCGGGGAGAGCGGTGATGCCTGACCTCCATACGAAACCCCCTGCCTCTCGGATGAGAGACAGGGGATGGGAAAGCGTTCGAACGTCTCGAAGCGGCGTCACTGGAGGTCGAGTTCGAGATCGACGAAGGTGTAGGGCGCGATCGGACCGTTGTATCGGAACGTGTACTCGTCGCCGAACGGTTCGGCGGCCTCGACGATGGCGTCCTCGAAGTCCTCCGTGTCCTCTTCATCGACGAGACAGGCGAGGTTCATGACTTCTTCGTCTTCGCGGCAGTCGTCGCGGCTGATCTCGTGGCACCATTCTTCGAGGACGTCCTCGACTTGAGCAGCCTTGTCGGCCCGAACGTCCTCGCGAATCTCCTCGAACGTCTTGCCGAGCTCGATTTTTTCGCGGCGGGTGGGCTCGCGGCCATCGGCGTAGAGTTCATCGCGGCGCTGGCGGAGTTCGTCGCTGTGTTCGATGAAGTATTCGAAGACGTCGTCGACGGTCCACTTGACGGCGAGTCCGAACTCGACGCGTCCAGCCACCCGGTCGAGCTGGTCGAGCAGTTCGTCCTCGTAGCGCTCGAGTAGCTCGAGAACGCCGTCGTCGGTGTTGGCAATGACGCCGAACGACATCGGGAGGATATCCGTCTCCTCCATCAGTTCCGATTGCACTCCGTGATGGGCCTTGAGCTTCCGGCGACGAGGACGCATCTCCTCGTTGGGGACTTCACTGACAACGGCTGCCAACTTCGAAAACTCGAGGGTGTAGACCTCGCTGTCGTCGATGCCGATGTCACCGTAAGCGCCTTCGACGTCTTCGGCTCGCGTGACGGCGTACAGATAGCGACCCTGCAGATCGTGTTGCTTCTTTTTCTTTTTGCGCGGCATGAGTGGAACTCGTGTCGATGAGTCGAAAGTAAGGAGCGTGCGTCTTCAGGCGGGCACGACCCGAGCTGGAGAGACCTCGGGCTCGTGGAACGCCCGACCGTCAGTATTCGTGCGTGAAGCCATCGTCGGATGCGTCGTCCCGATCTTTCGAACGCTCGCCTTCGCCCTTCTTGGCCAGTCCCAGATCGTCGAGTTTCTCCTGTATCTGTTGTTCGAGCTGTTGAATTTCGGCCTCGCACGACTGAACCTGGTCGATGAGCGCATCTCGGATCTTTTCCTGACGCGCCTTCGCCATCTGGAGGCTCGCGAGCTCGATGTGGGAGCTGTGCGACGAATCTGTGGCCACGTCCTTGCTCGAACGAGGTCGGCTCATGTGGGGACGGCCTCGCCCCCGACTAGACGCCTCCTCGGAGACTTTGACGTCGACCTCGACGTCGATCTCATCGGCGTCGGGTTGTTGAGAGGGATCATCGGATTCAGACATGGCAACTCCTGGAAGCCATCGAAGTCAGGCGAGAGGACGAGCTCGAGTCGGTCGCCGTGGTCGAAGGAACGATCAGCGTCGACATCAACTGCAGACATCCTCGATGATGTCGGCGAGCTGGGACTGGAGTTCGTCGGAGCGCTCGTCGTCGGCCTTGCACGCCACCGGGACGAGCACATCCCAGCAGACGTTGAGGAAAAACTCGCTGGAGTTCGAGGGCGACTTGCCTCGTGTCGACATGACGCGGGCGACCGCCAGTACGCCTCGAATAGTCGGGCGCTCCGCTTTCGGAAGCACCTCTCGGATGCGGTAGACGACATCGATGACGCGTTCCGCCTCCGAACGATCCAGCTCCGACTTGGCGACGGCGATGTCGAGTTCGGTCTCGCGGTCGAGAAAATCCAGCTGAATCGAGATTAGTCGGTCGAGCAGCGCGCTCTGGGTCTCGTGGACCCCCGCGTACTCCTGGGGATTCGAGGTAAAAATGGCGCAGAAGTCCGGATGCACCTCGATGTATCCGGGATTGTCGGGACCACTTCGGGTCGGAAGATTGAGGACACGCTCCTCGAGGACGCTCAGCAAGACATTGTTGGCCTCGGGCTTGGAGCGCGTGAATTCATCGTAAATTAGCGTGTGGCCTTCGCGGCAGGCCTTCAACAATCGATTGTCCACCCAGATCTCTCGGGCCTCTTCTTCGGTCTTGAGGACCGAGTGGATGAAGTTGTCGACCACCTTTGATTTCTTGTAGCCAGAACTGGAGCCCACCAGATCCGATCGGCTGAACTCGTCGTCTCCATGAAGCAGGACCGTGGGACGACCAATCTTGGCGGCGACGTGGAATGCCAGCGTCGTCTTGCCCGTGCCAGGGACCCCGGCAAAATGGACAGGATAGCCCGATTCCAGGTAGGCCAGTGAACGCTGGGTGATGCGATCGACTTCCGGCGTGACGACGAACCCGTCACTCGGCTGCGGAATGAACGCATCGCCAGAGTGGCGAGCGCGTTGAGCTTGTTGATCGGACGCCTCGAGGGGACGACTCATTGCAACAGAGGGGATAGTAGAGCGGGATAGATCCGCGCCATCCACCGAAGCAACTCGTGGCAGATGGCGCGGCAGGTCGTCGAATGTCCGCTCACGAGGAGCAGATTCGAGGACCCGTGATACTCGCTACCTCATCACGTGCCGGCTTCGGCCGTCGCGGGAGAGGCCGCCGTGCTCGTGAGGCCGATCGCCTCGGCGTACTTGAGGTACGTGTCGACCGAAGCGACGACGACGCGCGCCTCGACGGAGAGGAGCTCGATTCCCACCAGGGAGACACGAACCCAAGCGTCCACGACGATTCCGCGATCGAGGATGCGGTCGACAACTTCAGCCAAACTGCTGGAGTCACCAGTCTTCTGTACGTCAGCCATCAGTTCACTCCTTCTTTACATTCAACGTTTACACGACTGCGAAACATCCCCCCACCTTCACCCGTGTCGGGTGGACACGGGGCCTCTCAAAGAACATGAATATCTTGGATGTCACAACTCATGACGACTCGTCGGCCTCGGGGTCGAGTTCGTCGCCGAGTCGCTCGATATTTTTTTCCAGGCTGGCGAGCCGATCGTTGAGCTCATCGAGCTGAGGGTTCCGAGCTTCATCCCCGCCGCTCTCCGAAGCGTCTTCGGGCGAGGAAGTCATGTAGTCGGAGTCTTGCCACCAGTCGATGCCCAGCTCCTGAGCCTTGTCGACCGAGCAGACGACGAGTCGAATCTGAATGGTCAACAATTCGACTTCCACCAAATCGACACGTATGTCGCCGGCGATGACTATACCGGTATCGAGCACACGTTCAAGAATTTCGCCGAGCGTTTCACTCTCGGGGACTTGGGTGCGCTTGTTGCGTTCGACATCCGGCATGAATTGTCACACTCCAGGTGTATCAGGCATGACTGTCAGACCATCTCCCCGAGGGGCCCCAGATCGAGGTTCAAGTCTTCTTCGTCCAGGTCGAATTCGTCGCAGAGGCGCTCGATCTCCTGGGCCTGCTCCATCAGCGTGCGACCCAGGCGCTCAACTTCGTCGTCGGTCAACTGACCGCTCTCCATGCGTCGAATCGCCTGTTTCTCGAGCAATTCGTGGATGAGATTGACCAGAGCCAACACGAGCTGGCCGAGCCCCTCGACAACTCGGTCTTCGTCGACCGATACCTCGCGCGAGGCCTCCGTCTCGACAGGGGCGTCGCCCTCGTGGTCAGAGGCGGGCTCGGCGTCGAGATCGTCGATCGACTCCTCCGAGGTTACATTGTCGATATCCAGGTCCATCGCTTCACTCCTCGGCCGAGGCGTCGTCGGTTTTGTCAGGTGGCGAGTCCGGCGTGCTCCCGGGAAGCGCTCCGGCCCGATCGGCCGTTTCGGCCGACGCCAGGAAGACGCGCACGTCGAGATACAACAGCTCGATATCGGCGACGGTGATGAGGACATCGCCGCGCACGACAGCTCCCTTGTCCAGTACGCGATCGAGGGTTTCACACAGTGATACGCGGCGGTTACGCGCTCGTGATCTTCGCTGAGTCACGATGACCCTCTTGGAGACACGTCGGACCCGAGCAGGGCGCCTCCGAGCTGCGAGAGCATCTCTCGTCCTCTCGGAGCTGCGCCGCGATGGACCCGCGCGATATTTGTTGCGTTCCACTGGTTCGTCGCTTCGTCGAGGCGAGCAAGTTGACGCTCGCGCCTCGGCTCGCAGTGAGTACATGTTACGCGAGGGGTCATGCGATTGACGATGAGCGCCGGGACGGCGAGATCTGTCGCATTCGCCCGAGAGGTCAGCGTCTGACATTCCTCGAGCGCCGGTGTGCTCGGTGTGACGATCCCAACCATGTTCGCCGTCGCTTCGTTGGCCATCAAGACTCTTAGTTGTTTGAGTTGCTTCGATAACGTGACAAGTTTCTCAGAGAGTTCGGGAAGTTTCAAGTAGCGTTTGTGTTCGAGCTTGATACGAAAGAACATCTTGAGCCAGTCGTCGAACAGATCCGGCATCTCTAAGAGCCTCAAAAAGTGGCCCGTGGGTGCCGTATCGAAGACGATAACATCAAAGGCTCGCTCGCCCGCCCATTCCATGGCGGCAACGAGTCCCATCACTTCGTCGATTCCGGGGGGGGCCATCTCCATGAGTCGCTCGACGACCGGCCGATCGTAGGTGAGATCGAAGGCTCCATCCGATATCTGTTCGAAGAGCGAAGCGATCTCGCGCCGATACTGTGATTGGAGCGCTTCGAAGCGGGCTTCGGCGTCGAGGTGGGCGGCCGCGAGTCCGGGGCCGAGCGAGGTGGGTTCGGAGCCGATCGCCTCGTCGAAGCAGTCCCCCAGCGAGTGGGCGGGATCTGTCGAAAAAACCAGTACGTCTCCGATGTCGTCTCGTTCGGCGACGCGAGTCGCCAGCGCCGAGGCCATCGTCGTCTTTCCGACGCCTCCCTTGCCGGCGGCAAACAGAAGCGAGGTCGGAGCCTCGCCGTCGCGCTCGAGAGCTGGCAGCGTGATAGTGCCTTCGACGCCCGGCGCAGACGATTCAACCTCGGAGCCACGATCCCTGTCGACCTCCGGCGGAGACTCGAGCGACTGAATACAGCCCCCAAAGGCTATCAGGGCACGAGGGCCGCGTGGGGGCTCGGCTCGGTCCGGCGCCCACCAGAGTCGCCGATCCTCGAACTGCTCGCAGACCCGCTGAAGTTGGCGATGATGGCCACTCGAGACCTGCCGGCAGTGGTCACATTCGTCCGACGTCCAGATCCGATTGATGAGCAGATCGCGGTTGGCGATCCGTTCGTCATCGAGTTCGTCGGCGAGCCGTTCGGTCTCGGCGAGGCTCATGGTCTCCGCCCGTGCCACAATTGTAAACTGACACCGTTCAGGGTCGGTTAGAAGCGATCGGATCGCCTCGACGTCGTCACGGAGCCGGTCGAGAAAGGCATCCGAGGCGTCGCATTCGGCGGATCCCCCGAATCGAGCCTTCATGTAGCGATGTTTTTCGAGTGAGAGATCGAGAAACTCGATCCATCGTTCGAAGGCGTCGGGGAGCTCGAGGAGCCGCATCGTGTGACCGGTCGGAGCCGTATCGAGGACGATCGTCGTGTCGTCGTCCGAGCGGACGAGATCGGCCAGCTCCAGCAGAGCCATGACCTCGTCCATGCCCGGGAGGGCGAGATCGACCAGTTGACGGATTTCGTCCTCGTCGAAGAACGTTCCGCGACGGACGATGGTCTCGAGCTCCTGGCGGTGGCGCTCGCGGAAGGCATCCAGGGCCGATGCACTGTCGAACTCTCGGCACTGGAAGTTATCAGGTTCGTCGGGGGGGAGATCGCCGATGATGTCGCGCAACGAATGGGCCGGATCCGTGGAGAACAAGAGGACGGATCCATCCTCGTGACGATCGGCCAGGCTCAGCGCGGCGGCTGCGGCACACGTCGTCTTGCCCACCCCACCTTTGCCTCCGAATACGGCGAGCGCGAGGTCGGGATCGAGGGCGAGCTCTTCATCGGTGGCGGCCCGTGTCGTCATGATTTCTCTCCCTGTCCCCTCTCTAATGTTTCGGTCTCTTCATCGACTTCGGAGGGATCGGCATCGGTGTCCTCGTCGAGTCCGGGGGGTTCGTCATGGGTCCGATCGTCGGCCTCGACCGTCTGGTCCGCCCCATCGACTTCGTCGTCGATGGGTTCTCCCCCGGAAGCTGCGGGATGGCTTCCATCGAAGGAATGGGGCCGTTCGGGACGAGGGTCCGTGTCGTCGACGCTCTCTCTTTCGGAGGGATCGGACCCGGATTCATCCGAGTCAACGGGCGCCTCGTCGTCTTCGGCATTCATGTCCAGTGTGTCTGTACTGGCTTCGTTGCCGCCAGGGGCACGACCGGGGGTGTCTCCCGCTCCTTGGAGTTCTTTTTTGGCCTCTTCGAGTGCTTCGAGTTGATCGAGGATTTCTTCTTCGCGCTCGTCAAATTCTTCGGGAGTGATTTCCCCCAGTTCGAGGAGCATGTACTGATCGTGAAGCTCCGATTTGAGTTCTTCTTCGCGGCCGGTGATCTCCTCCTCAACGGCATCTTGGACGCGGCGCGCAATGAACATCAACCCCTTGGCCGGGGCTTTAATGAGATCGTCGACGAGAAACATCGGATACACCTCGTTTAGCACGGATGAATTGATCCTGGGTCGGGACGCGCATGTCACAGCGACAAGCAAAGGCAACAACAGCACGGGCCAACGCGCTATAGTGAATCTACGTCATGCCGACTTGTCGAGTGACTTCCGAGCACGTCGAACGGCATCTTAGTTTAAACTGATCGGGCTGTCCATGCTGTTACCGGTACCAAGCTTAAGAACCTGGCTTATTTACGATATTTCGACAAAGTTATAGGGCGGCCATGGTCCAGTCGACTCGATCCTCGACTCGAGGTCGGCCTCGAGTGCGTCGAGACGCTTCCAGAGGGTCGGGAGGGAGTCGCGAGGCGTGAGGGCATAGATCGCGACGTTGGGCCCCTCGAACCACTCAGAATCTCTCGAAAACTCTGTCTCGATCGCAGTGGTCAACGGCTCGAGGATGTCGAGTAGTTGCTCGACTTCGGGGAGGGACTCATCATCGATACTGTCGGTGTCGGCCCGGAGCTGGCGTCGCCTCGCCTGCAGGTAATCAGCGCCCGATTCGTGGTGTTCGGGATCGATCGAGGAGTCGGACGTATCGTCGAGAGCATCGAGCTGGTCTTCCGACACGAAGAGTCGGAGGCTCACCTCGACGTGCCCCTCGAAACGATCGAGCATCGCCCGGAAGTCGTCGGCGTGGGGATGGAGCGTGGCGGCGAGATCGTCGGGGTGTTCGACGGTATGCCCAAACTGGAGGGGCACGACGGGGCCTCGTTCGAAAAACCAGTCGACCACCCGTTCGTACGTCTCGAGATCCTCCGGTTGCGGCGAGCGCAAGAGGTTCGCTTCCCCGAGCGGCGAGATGGCCACGCTCAGCTCGCCCGTGTCGACGACGCGGATGGCTTGACCTCGACATCCCTCGAGTGAGACATCCTTTTCCGAGGTGTCGGGCTCGAGCTTCGCTCGCCGTGTCACACAGTAGATGAGATGTCGTGAATGGCGCTTGTTCATGGAGACATCGAGGAGAGCTCGTCAGCTTCGTCTTCGCGAGACCAGGGTCGGAAATTATAAGGCGGCCACGGCCCGGATAGAACCAGTTCCAGGCCGCGCTCGGCGTACGTATCGTTGATGTCGGCCATGCACTCGCGCAAATCATCGAGCTGCTCGTCGTCGGCGAGAGCGGCCCAGTTGTAGACGATTTCTCGGTCGTCGTCGCGATCGCCAGCCCGTTGAAGGCCCGCATCGACGAGTTCCGCGACGTGTGATTCAAGCCGTTCGGCCAGCTCGCCCTCCTCATCGGCCAGCCACTCGTCGATCCGTTCCTGCATGTCACGTTTCTCTTTCTGGCGCTGCAGGTAGGCCATGCCAGGGGAGTCGTCTTCGCCGGGCTCGGCCCGTTCGACGAGATGGGACTCGACGCGCTCGCGATCCATCAATCCCTTGATGCCCCACTCTTCGCGAGATTCGACACGCTCGAGAAACGAATCGATGGCCTCGCGATGCTGTTCGATGACCGATTCGAGCCGATCGCTTCCCGAAAAGAGCGTCCCAAACGGCATCGGATAAACGGGCGATGCGTCCATCATGGCTTCGATGATCTCCTCGTGACGGACGGCTCGCGGTCCCACCCACTCGATATTTTTGAGATTGTCTTCTCCGGCCTCTCCAGTCCACGGCTCGGGATCGACGGGTTTGATCACGGCCGTGAGTTCGCCGAGTGCACGTGTCTGGAGTGAAGTCCCCCCCTGATTTCGGTCATACGCCTCCACGGCGTCGACGAGAGCAGAGCGCCCGAGGCAGAAGAGATAGAGCGCATCGTT
>JAQCND010000336.1 GCA_028274765.1 Bradymonadaceae bacterium | reverse complement strand
GAGATGTCGATGTATCCGGAGATCATGTTTGGAAAACACGTCGACATCGAGGACTCGACGATATGCGACAACACGGTCAACTGACGGGACGAACGCGAGCGCTGCCCACCTTTGTCATTCCCTCTCGGATGGGATACCGGTGGCGACACTTCAATCACCGCATCGCGACATGGCGGTTCGGACTCGAGCGCCGAGACGATCGCCATCCATGGGCCGATCGCTTGTCGGCTCATACGGTGGGAGGGCCATTCTCGGACGATCTCGTCGATCGAGAACGACCGGCCGTGAAATTTGGCTATCAGCACGTCGATCGAAACGCCACTCGGCACGCCGGGGCCACGCGACGACACCTCGAGGTCGTCCTCGACGACTCCGGGGTCCATCGAGCCGAGTACACGCTCGATCGGGCAGCCCTCGGGCTGGACGAGTACGACACGATCGTGCCCCTTATCACGGGATTCGGGTTCGACACCGACATCGAGCAGGATCCGCTCTATCCCAGACGATACGATCCGGCTCACGGCTATCTCACACGAGGATTGGGCGCGGACGTGAGCCTGACCGAACTCGACGACGAAACCCTCACCCTGTCGGTCTGGCTCCGTTACGGGTTCGGAGCTGCCATGGACCGTCCCCATCACAACGAAGCCCTGCTCTACGCTCGAATCGCAGCCGAACTCGACATTGCATTCGTCGGCCTCGACGGGGTGGCCTGGCAGACGGGCTCGGTGGACTATCGACTCGAGTACGACGATCCCAAGATTGGACTCCAGCAGTCGCTTGCCCCGGCTACCGACGATCAGAAGCGCATCGTACTCCAGGGGCGACCGGGAGCACCTCTCGGATGTGTCGGCATCCAAGGGTTCAACTTCGAGCTGTCGCCGGTGCGTTCCTGTCGATGGAATGCCGACTGGCCTCTCGACGACAGGCTCCGGGGGAGCGGCAATGAACATCCCCTCTATGGTCCTCCGGGGTACTATATCCGCGAGTTGACGATCGACGTCTCTCCCCACCGCTACGATCCCTCGACGGGGCGAGCAGAGTTTATGTTCGACGGCTTTGCCTCCAACGCCACCCGTTCGGTCGCTTTCCACCCCCTTTGCTCTCACTTCAGAGGTCGTCTCGCCTGGCTCCAGCTCGACGGGGCAAACCCGAGGGTCCAGTTCGATTCGGAGTTCTCGACGGGACGGGCCGATTTCTCGCTCTTCGACACGCCGTAAGAGCTGGTTTTGGAACCTCGGCGAGGGCTGTGAGCGTCGCATCCGCCGCGGCCGCAACCTCGTTCGAATGTGTTGAGACCATCTCTAAAGTGAACGATCAGAGGGAGAAGAAGTCTCGAATCGCGACGTCGAAGGTCGGAGACCACCCGAGAGCGTTCGAGACTATCGACTTCTGCTCGACACGGCCCCTCCAGTGAACGACCCAAGCTCCTCGTCCGACGGCGCGGCTCTCATCCTCACCCGATGCAGAGCGTCCGGGGTTGAGCCCGGCTCTCAGGTCGATTCCCAGTTGGCGTAGACGTCCTGAACGTCTTCGTGTTTGAGGACCTTCTCGTAGAACTGCATGAAGTCCCGCGCTTCGTCCGATTCCAATCCCACGTTCTGGGTCGCCTCTCTCGTCGGAGCCGCCGCGTGGATGTCGTATCCCGCCTGGTCGAGCTCCCGAGCCACTCCCCAGAGATCCTCGTAATCGGTGTAGACGCGATACACCGGGACCCGATCGCCTCCACTGCGATCGTAGAGGGGCTCCTTGAGATCGTCGGCCCCCATGTCGATGACCTCGAGCATGAAAGCATCACCATCCTCGACCGTGTCGGCCACGACCTGAACGAGTCCTTGTTGATCGAATTGCCACGCTACACACCCGTCCTCGCCGAGGCTCCCCCCGTGGGCCTCAAATAATTCCCCGAGCTCCTCCTGGGTGCGAGCCTTGTCGTCGGTGATCGACTCGACGAACACGGCGACATCGTAGGGACCATATCCCTCGTAGGTGACCTCCTGGTAGTCGGGAGCTTCGAGCTCGCCGGCTCCCTGCTCGTGAGCACGCTCGATCATGTCGTCGGGCATGTGGGTTTGCTCGGCTCGATGCAGGGCCAGTCGAAGTCGTAAATTGGTGTCGGGATCGTCTCCCTGTGCGCGGGCCGCCACGATGATGTCGCGTTTCAGGGTCTCGAATGTCTTTTCGCGCTCTGTTTCGGGTCTCGACGTGTCATTCGACGTAGTCATGTGTATGTGGGCTCCGGTGATGCAAGGTTGGGACGAGGGGGCGAAACGTCGGGAGGACCTGTATATGGCCCCGTGTGGTGAGATTTCCCCGTATGAACATGTGCCATCGGGGCACGAACTCGACATCACTCTGCTGTGCGCACTATACGGCACCTATCTTACGTGATCCAAATGGAGTAGCGGTTTGTCCCGACGGATCGTCTCCCTCCGACTCTGATTCGCGGAGCCGTTCGGTCCTCGCTCGCCCCACTCTGTCGTGCGAAGTCGTCTCGCTCGACCGATGTCTGGAGCGAGTGCGCTCGGCCTCCCTCAAGGGACTCGAGCGTCGACATCGATCCCACTCGTCGATTACCGGTCTGAAACGGTTGATTTCGCAAATCGCGCGATACGTATTCACTCTGTGCGCCCGTCGCCTTGTCGTCACCGTCCTGACGCCTACATTCCGGCGTGACGACGAGTGGGACGATTACATTCATCCTCAACGCCGAGTGATTAGTCATGTCCGATGCGCCGCCCGAAACGTCCGACGATCCCTACCACACTGTTGCCATCACGGGTTCCTCCGGTTTGGTCGGCACCCGTCTCCGCCATGCGCTGAGGCGAGCCGGTCACGACGTTCGACGCGTCGTGCGATCGCGAAACGAGGCCGGCGAAGAGAATATTTACTGGAGCCCACGCGATGGAGACATCGACATCGAGGGACTCGAGGGGGTCGATGCCGTCGTGCATCTCGCCGGCGAAAACGTCTTCGGGCGATGGAACGAAGCTAAAAAAGAACGGATCATGCAGAGTCGCAAGCAGGGCACCGAACTCCTCTGCCGGGCCCTCGCCGACCTCGACGATCCCCCCGCGACGCTGCTGTCGGCCTCGGCCGTGGGGTACTACGGCCCCCGGAGCGACGAGTGGGTTGACGAATCGTCGGACCGGGGCGAAGGCTTTCTCGCCGAAGTCTGCAAAGCCTGGGAAGGGGCGACCGACGTGGCCCGAGAGGTGGGCATCCGCACGATGAACTACCGCATCGGCATCGTGCTCAGCGAGGAGGGGGGCGCCCTCAGCATGATGAAGACGCCCTTCAAACTCGGCGTCGGGGGGCGCATCGGATCGGGGAAGCAGTACATGAGCTGGATCCACCTCTCGGATCTGGTCGACGCGATGCAGTTCGGCCTCTTCGACAGCGATCTCGAGGGGCCCGTCAACGCCGTCGCCCCCCACCCCGTCACCAACGAGACGTTTACCGAGACGCTCGGCGAGGTGCTGAGTCGACCCACCCTTCTGCCCGTTCCAAAATTCGCCGCTCGACTTGCCTTCGGTGAAATGGCCGATGAAACGCTCCTGGTCGGACAGCGCGTCGAGCCTCGCAAGCTTCGAGAAGCCGGCTTCGAGTGGTCCTTCGACGATCTCCAAGAAGCGCTCATCCAGGAACTGGCCTGAATGCCCCTTCAATGCATCGTCCCCGAAGCTGTACGTGGATGCTCGACGTCACAAATGCATGATCCCTCGCAGCGGGGAGCGCCCGCACCTCTGCCGTATGAAACTATCCTCTGAATCTTCCTGACTCCAATGACTGCTTCTACCCTCTATCTGTTCGACGTCGACGGAACACTCGTGACCACCGACGGGGCGGGGCGACGCGCTTACGAGGCGGCTTTTGCCTCGGAGTTCGGGTCGGCCGATGGATTGCTGGACTTTTCGTTCGCCGGCTTGACCGATCCCATTCTGGTGCGTCGCGGACTCGAAGCGGCGGGATACGAGCCGAATTCGGAGGCGCTCGAATCGATGTTCGACGCTTATCTTGCTCGCCTGTCGGAGGAGCTCGATCGGGTCGACAGCTACTGCGTCCATCCGGGCGTCTACGACCTTCTGGATCATTTGAACGGTCGCGAGCGCATCGGGCTCGGACTGGGCACGGGCAACCTGGAGCGCGGGGCCCGGCTCAAGCTCGAACCCGCCGAGCTGAACGACTACTTCACATTCGGAGGCTTCGGAAGTGACGCCGAGTCCCGTGCCGATCTGCTGAGGGCCGGCGCTCGACGGGGAGCGACTCAGCTCGACGCCGATCTCGAAGCGTGTCGCGTCGTCGTCATCGGAGACACGACTCGAGATATCGATGCCGCCCGAGCGATTGGCGCTGAATGTGTGGCCGTCACCACTGGAGGTGCATCTCGGGATCGGCTCGCCGACGCCGACCCCGATCTCCTCGTCGACACGCTGGCATCAGAGGAGGTTGCCTCCTATCTCGCTCCGTGAGCCGGGTTCGGGAAACCTGTCGGCACGACCATACCCTCGAAGTCGTCGTCTCGTCGCGACGGAGGTTGAACGTTTATTCGAGGGACGGATCAGACCGACCGGCCGGCAGTGCGACTCCTGGTTGAAAGGGGCGAGACGACAACGAGCGTCCACGTGCTCATTGATTAGATGCCATCGCGACGGGCAGATAGACGTCTCCATGTGGGGACCACCGGCGTGCCCGTGTGCACACCACCCGCCGATCGAACCGGCCAGTCGTTCGAGGGGGCTGCACTCCGTCAAACAGGATTGCAATCGGACGGCGAAGCTCCTTCTAGACACCCTGACAGCTCGCCACATACCCCTCATACGATCGTCGGCGAGTTGAGCCGATCTGTTGCGTCGACGCGGCTCGAGGCGGGGACACTCCCTCCACCCGAGGGCAATCGCATTCGAATTCGATTCGGCGATCGAACTCGCCGACCCTCTCGATATCCTGGTGTGTTTCGCCGGATAGAGCCCCTCGATCGCGAGTGACTTCGCCGTTTCAAGCCGGCTGGGAGCCGGCGCTCCATCGGGTGTTTCCCCCAACATCCCTTCGAGACCCTCTTGGAGTGCCTTGATGTGTCCACGACATGAGCCACTGGCTGGCACGTCGACGGACGACCCCTCGGAGTCGGGGAAGAGCGTCGACCGAGAGGAGAGAAACGTTCACATGCGATCGCCCTCCCCTTCGTCCTGGGAGGTTTGTGTCGAATCCACCGTGCCTGATACAACGCGTCCGAATCGTCACTCGCACTCGAGGTGAGGGGCTTCCGTATGTTGTTCGATCAACTCCCGATTTCGCTGGAACTTCCCCGGGTCAAGGGGGCAATCTTGGACCGCATCCTACGCTTCACCCGACACGAACCCTTCCGTTCGGTGGCGCGGCAACAACTGCGAGAGACGTATCGACTCGACGAGCTGTTCGATCTCCCTCCGGTTGCACGAGATGGATTCGACGAGAGTCCCCGGCCCGTGGCGGGTCAGCCTCCGCGAGACTGGGGCCATGCCGGTTACGAGCCCCCCGAGTCGGGGCGCGACCGCTGGACCGCAGATCGTCTTCGTCGAGCTTACGAAGAGGGTGAGCTGTCACCGGTGGACGTACTCGAGCAGCTCAAAGCGGTCGTCGATGCAAACGCCTTCGGCGAGTCGGTCCACGATCCCCACGTCTGCTTCGACTGGGGGGAGGCGCATCGGACCGCAGAGGCGAGCGCTGAACGATACCGAGAGGGAGAGCGCCTCGGGCCGCTCGACGGGGTGCCAGTCCCGATCAAAGATCATCACGCCATGCAGGGGCTTCCGACCACCAGCGGGACCAGCTACATGGCCGATTTCGAGGGCCGAGCGGAAGTCGACAGCGAACCCGTGCGACGACTTCGCGCTGAAGGAGCGCTGTTGTACGGCAAGTCGCATACGACCGAATGGGGCCTGCAGCCGACGGGCTTCAACCCCCACTTCGAGATGCCCCGCAATGTCTACAGTCGCGATCGCGCCGCCGGCGGATCGTCGACGGGGACGGCCGTGGCCGTGGGGTTGGGACTGGCGCCGGTGGGACTTGGCTCGGACGGGGGCGGCTCGATCCGCATCCCGTCGGCCTGCAACGGACTCTTCGGGCTCAAACCCTCGTATCAGCGACTCAGTCGACGGGGCGACGCCTGGGAGTTCAGCACACTCTCACACAACGGCCCGCTCGGGCAGTCCACGCGCGATATCGTCGACTTTCTCGTCACCACCGGGGCGTCGGCCGATCCGGACGATCGTGCCACCGAGTTTCCGCCCAACGCCGGCGAGGTGGCCTCGTCGTGGCGACGTGCCTTGGGACGGGGCATCGAGGGGGCAACCATTGGGGTCTGGCAGTGGGCGTTCGAGACCGCCGAGGCGGGCATCGCCGAGATATGCCACGAGGCGCTCGAGGGGCTCCAGCAGGAGGGCGCCGAGCTTGTCGACGTCGGCATCCAGTACGGCGAGTTCCATCAGTCGCTCGGTGGGCTGACGATCGGGGTCGAATCGCTGGGATTTCTGTACGAAATGTTCGAGCACTTCGACGAACACTGCGGCGACGACATTCGGCTGATGCTCCAGACGCTCTCGACGATCGAGGCGAGCGAGTACATGCGGGCTCGACGCACACGGGCCGTCCTGCGGCGCACTCTGGCCGACACCTTCGAGGACGTCGATCTGATCGCCGCTCCGACGATCAACATGGAACCGCCGCGATACGCTCTCGAAGACGACGGCGTCGCCATCTACGACGAGGCGTCGATTGTGGAGATGTGTCGATTCGCTTTTCTGGCCAATCTCACCGGCGTGCCGGCCGGGACGGTCCCCGTCGGCATGCGGTGCGAGCTCCCCGTCGGTCTTCAATTGATCGGCGATGCCTGGGACGAAGCGAGCGTCATCGCCGCGATGGCCCACTGTGAGCGCGCCGGGCTGACCGACCTCCCCGAACCGCCGACCGTGCATCGATTCGGGGAGAATTGAGAAGCATTCCTCCGAAGGAATTACCGTACGAGAGCGTGTTGTTTCTCGTAACTCCGGATGAGCCCACCTCCACAGAGGCTACTGCTATAGCTCCCGTCATCGAGGCGCGTGGGCAAAATCTCGTCAGCAGCCAACTTTTGAGCACCTACATTGGCGGAGTGTGTGGTCGTTTCGCCATCGGTCGTATGATAAATGTACCATGGACCATCCTCGTTCTCGGTCGTTCCGGGCGTGAGATGCCGACGATTCCTCTGAGAATCGTCGATGTAAACCTCATTATTCGGGTCACGCGCATCGTCGTCACAGGTATGCGCAATTCGGTGCGTATCGGGGTGAAGGCGAGTGATTTGGTTTCGAATGGATTCGATCTGCTCGGGCGTAAAGTCGGAGCCCGTGGTGGGATTCCTGTAGGTCAGGGGATTGGCCGAGGTTTGGTCGCTACAGTTGCTGTAATTGAAATCGGGACTGACACTACCCGGGTCGAGATTGACTTGATGATAGCGCCGCATGTTGCCGCACTTGTCGGGATTGTTGGTCGTAAATAAATTGTCGTTATTCGGGTTGTTGAGCTCGACCTTGATCCCCCCGCTCCGTCGACCATCTCCCAGCGCACCTGAAAGGGCTTGAGCGACCCGTTCGGGCTATCGGGGTCGATGGTGTAGGTCCCGCTTGAGGGATTGGGTTGTTGGGCCTGATAGATCTCCTGGCCGTCGCGGTACCAGACGTCCTTGCAATGCGTTTGCATCCACTGATCGTTCTAACACTCGTCGATGGCATCGCCGCGATCCTGGAATCCACACGCCTCCTGGCGCGTCCGGGTCTGTCCATTTTCACAGATAACGCGCGTCTTGTGAGAGCAGACGTTCTGGCAGTCGGAGGAGACGCGGCAGCTCTCGCTGTCTGAACCACAGACCCGCCGCAGTCGACGCCCATCTCTCGACCATTCTGGACGCCATCCGAGCAGCTCGGGGCAACACAGTTCCCCTCTCGACACACGCCCGAGGCACACGGGTCGCCACGGGTGCACTCGACCTCATTTTCGGTATCGCTCTCATCTGCATCGCCGACGTTCACTCCCCGGTATCGAACGTACGC
>JAQCND010000015.1 GCA_028274765.1 Bradymonadaceae bacterium | reverse complement strand
AAGTCATGGTCGAAGAGCTGGCGCCTCGACACGGATACGCACCGGACGAGGTCGGCATCGAGGTGATCGGTGCCAAACCCGGCGAGAAGTTCTACGAGGAACTGATGAACACCGAGGAGACGCGGCGCACCGTCGAGCTTCCCGAGTATTTCGCGGTGTTGCCGGCGTTCAAATCCATTTACAGAGAGATCGACTACGACTATCCGGACATGGACCAGCGCGAGATCGATCGGGTCTACAACTCCTCGAACGAACCGGCGATGTCGCGCGACGAACTTCGCGACTACCTGTACGACAAGGGACTGCTGGACTGAACTCGAATCGTCCTCGACGCCGACCTGGGAGTAGCATCATGCGCATACTCGTTCTCGGAGGAGACGGCTATCTCGGCTGGCCCACCTCGATGCATTTCGCCGCCGAAGGCCACGACGTGCTGGCCGTCGACAACTATCTGCGCCGCACGATCGCCCAGCAGACCGACTCGGAGGCGTTGATCCCGACCCCCAATCTGAAGAAGCGCGCCGAGCGCTTCGAGGCCGAATCGGGCTACGAGGTCGACGTCGAGATCGGGGATTGCACGAACTACCGCTTCATGGAGCGGATCTTCAAAGAGTTCCAGCCCGAGACGGTCGTCCACTACGCCGAGCAACCCTCGGCGCCCTACTCGATGATGGGCTTCGAGGAGGGCAAAAAGACGATCAACAACAACTTGAACGCCACGTTCAACGTCATCCAGGCTGTCAAAGAGCACGCCCCCGACTGCCACATCGTCAAGCTCGGGACGATGGGCGAGTACGGCACGCCCGACATCGACATCCCCGAGGGCTGGATCGAGATCGAGCACAACGGGCGCTCCGACGAGTTCCTCTTCCCGCGCCAGACCGGAAGCCTCTATCACACCACGAAGATCATGGATACGGATCTTCTGTGGTACTACGTGCGCACCTTCGATCTGAAGGTGACCGACCTGATGCAGGGGCCGGTCTACGGCCTCTCGACGCCCCAGGCCGACCTGCACGAGGATCTGAGCCCGAACTTCCACTACGACGACATCTTCGGGACGGCGGTCAATCGCTTCCTCGTCCAGGCGGTGGCCGGGGTGCCACTGACCGTCTACGGCGAGGGGGGCCAGATCCGCGGCTACCTCAACCTCAACGACACGCTCCAGTGCGTCGAGCTGGCGGCCGACAACCCGGTCGAGCCGGGCGATCTCCGCATCCTCAACCAGTACACCGAGACGTTCTCGGTCAACGAACTCGCCGAGCAGATCCAGTCTGTCGGAAACGACATGGGTCTCGACGTCGACATCCAGCACATCGACAACCCCCGGGACGAACCGGAGGATCACTACTACAACCCGACGAACACCGGCCTGCTGGAGCTCGGCCTGGAGCCCCACTACATGACCGACGAGGTCGTCGAGGGGATGTTGGAGCGCGTCCTCGAGCACGAGGAGCGCATCGACGAGGACAAGATCCTCCCGAGGGTCAGTTGGAACGATTGACCCCGGAGGCCGGGCGTCGTGTCGCCTTTTCCATCGCTTCGGACACCCACGGTTGATTCATGGCATGGCTCGTCACGGGCGGGTGCGGCTTCATCGGCCGCAACCTCGTCCACGACCTCGTACAAGACGACGAAGGTCCAATTCGCATCCTCGACAATCTGTCGATCGGTCGGCGAGCCGATCTGGAAGCCGTCGCCGACATCGAGGAGAGCGGTACGTTCGAGGTCGGCTCGATGTCGACCCTCGACGACGACACCGTACAGCTCGTGCCGGGCGACGTCCGGGACGAGGCCGCGTTGAGGCGGGCGGCCGACGGGGCGGACGTGATCGTCCATCTCGCCGCCCAGGCCGGCGTCCCGAAGTCGGTCGACGATCCGCGCTACGATTGCAACACCAACGTGCTCGGGACGCTCAACGCCCTGGAGGCGGCGCGACACCACGACGTCGATCGGTTCGTCTTCGCCTCTTCGGCCGCCCCCCTCGGCGAGGT
>JAQCND010000014.1 GCA_028274765.1 Bradymonadaceae bacterium | reverse complement strand
GGGGCAACGACTGCAAGAGTGACCTTTTGGAGCAAGGCGAGGATCGAGAAGTCGGCAAATTTCAGCAATTTCAGGCGTGCACCCGACGCAATGGTTGCCAAGAGGGGGTGGTGACACGATGTGCCAGGCGTCAGTGTTCGAACGAGCTCGACACCTGCCTGAGCCTCGATGCCGATCCTCCCTTTTCATGTTCCGAGATCGTCCAGTGTCTCTACACGTGTGATGCCAACGATACGGATTGCCGGCAACGATGTCTGGAAGAGGCCTCGTCCCAGGCCCGAACTCGGTACAAAGCATTCAGCCGGTGTTCCGGGCAGAAATGCCAGGCGCCGCTCAATTCGGAGAAGGGGCGTCGATGTCTGAAATCGAAGTGTCTCGACGTCTTCAAGTCCTGCTTTCATTGTCGAGCCAGTGAGTAATCTGCCCCCCTTTCTCACTTGCACTCGAGACCGACCGGTAGCATCTCGTATCCGCGGATTCCCTCATCAACTCATCCATTTGAAACCCAACGAGGGCCCGTGCCATCAGGGTGTGACTCAGGTCCGTGGGATCTCGACGACGCGTGGTTGGGAGCGCCGGCATCCTTGCCGGCCGATCATTGAGTCGGTCGACCGCAAGCGTCGTGCCACGGCGTCTCCCACGGTATCCGAGCGGGCCCGTGCCATCACTATACGTGTGAGATGTTCGATTTGACTTTACATTCTCATCGCTATGCCCACGAACGGACTATCGTCGGAACTCGCCGTACTCGGTGCCGGCCCCATCGGACTCGAAGCCGCTCTTTACGCCGCTCAGTCCGGCCTCGGCGTGCGTGTCTTCGAGGCGGATGAGCCCGGAGCGCACGTCGCCCGCTGGGATCATGTCGAACTCTTCTCGTCCTGGGCCCTCAACCGAAGCGACTGGGGCAAACAGACACTCCAACGCGAGGGGCATGCGCTCCCCGATGACGACGTCTACCCGACGGGTCGCGCATTTCGGGAGCAGTATCTCCAGCCACTCGCTTCGCTTCCCGAACTCGAAGGACGCATCGAGACCCGGGCCGAAGTGCTCGAGGTGAGCCGCCGAGACGCCCGCAAAGCTCAGTACATCGGAGACGAAACGCGCGGCGACGGACCATTCGTGATCGCTCTCGAGCGCGACGGGTCGCGCTTCTTTGCCACGGCCGATGCCGTCATCGATGCGACCGGCAGCTATCGTACCCCCAACGGACTTGGCCCGGGCGGGCTGGAGGCAATAGGCGAGCCCGAGCTGTCGGATCGTATCGAATATTACGTCCCGGACGTCGCGGGTGAGGAGCGCGAGACGTACGCCGGTCGCACGACGCTCGTCGCGGGCACGGGATACTCCGCGATCACGACGCTCCATCAACTGCTCGACCTCCGGGACGAGGTGCCGGAGACCGAGATTCACTGGCTGTTGAGCCGCGACGAACCGCCGTATGTCGAGCGCGACGACGACCCGCTCCCTCAGCGCAAGCGACTCGCCGAGATGGGCAATGCCCTCGTGAGCGACCGGCGTGACGACGTCGAAATCCATACGGGCGCCATCGAGCGCCTCCGGTGCGAGAGCGACGACGCCCCGATCGCGATTGAGTTTCTCGACGGCGGCGAGCCGCTGGAGGTCGACAACGTCGTCGCCAACGTCGGCTACCGACCCGACGTCGACCTGTTCCGCGATCTGCAGGCTCACCTCTGCTACGCCACCGAGGGGCCAATGGACCTGGCCGCCACCCTGATCGGCGGAAGCGGCGATTGCCTCGACCAGTCGTCGGATGGCGTCGAGACGCTCACCCACCCCGAGCCCGACTTTTTTGTGCTCGGCTCCAAATCGTACGGCCGCAACTCCAGCTTCTTGCTGAAGGTCGGATTCGAGCAAGTCGAGCAGGTTGTTGACCATCTCACGGTATGAGCGGGCGTCCGTGTCAGCACGGGCCGCGATTCGCTTCGAGGCGTGGCGCGCTGGACCCTGTCCGAGGTTTCGACCTCCACTCCGGAAGTTCGTGTCAGCACCGATGACGCCTCGCACGAGGTCGGCTCAAGGCCGGCACTCTGGCAGCTCCACCATCCCATCCATGTCGGCTCGAGGGTCGAGCGAGGGGGAGACGGAACACTCTCCCTTCGTATCTCGAGATACACGTCTTCATGTGGGGCCCTCCGGCGCACCCGCGTGTGCGCCGCCCGCCGCAAACCGGCCAGTCGTTCGAGGGGACACCGTACCGCTCACGGCGGTTCGGGCCGGCGGCTCACTCCTTCCACGCACCTGACAGCTCGCCGCCTGCCCCCTCATTCAAGATCTTCGGCGCGATCGGGGAGTTTGTTGCGTCCGAAGACGTCGCAACCTGCCTTCGACGACTTGAACGACACCGAGCTCTGGGGCACGTTCCAATGACTCCCGTTCTCTATCTTCGGTCCTCTCCTCGCACGGACTCCCCCGCATGCGCTGATCGTTTCCCATCGCCAAAATCGTCGTCACGATCGTCGAAATCCACGTGACCTTTCGGATGCTGCTCGGGTGGCTCGGAGGCATGTACTACCTCTAGGGTGGATGGCCGACCGCGCTCGACGGCACGCTGTTTCTCGTTCTCCTCTTTGCCTGTGTTCTCGCCCACGAGTCCGGCCACGCCCTGGCCACCCGCCGATACGGCATCGAGACGCCGACGATCACGCTCCTCCCCATCGGCGGAGTTGCCCGATTGAGACGGATGCCCGACGAACCGAGCCAGGAGTTGGTCATCGCGCTGGCGGGTCCGATGGTCAACGTCGTCATCGCGATCGGCCTCTACCTCGGGCTCGGCTCGCTCGTCGGACTCGGGGCGCTCGAGCACCTCGACGACCAGCAGCTCTCGATGGCCTCCCAACTCCTGGCAGTCAACATCATCCTCGTCGTCTTCAATCTCGTGCCGGCCTTCTCGATGGATGGAGGACGCGCGTTGCGAGCTCTCCTCGCGATGCGGCTCGACTACCTTCGAGCGACTCGAATCGCCGCATCGGTCGGACAGGGACTGGCTTTTGTCTTTGGCTTCATCGGGCTCTTCGCCCACCCCTTCCTCATCTTCATCGCCCTCTTCGTCTATCTCGGGGCCGGACAGGAGGCGGCTTCGACACAGTTTCGGGAGTTGGCGCGCGGGATGAGCGTCGAGGAGGCGATGTCTCGATCTGTTCAGCCTCTATCCGACGATGCCACGCTCGGCGAGGCGGCCGATGCCGTCGTCCAGAGCCCGGAGTCGATCTTTGCCGTTGTCGACGGCGATCACCGTCCTGTCGGCGTCCTGACGCGAAGTCAGATCGTCGAGGGGTTGAAAAAGCGGGAGGAACAGAGCGACATTCAATCGCTGACGCGGGCCGATATTCCGACCGTCACGCCCGACACCGACCTGCTCGAACTCATCGAACTCATGCAGGCACACGAGTCGGATCGGTTCCCGGTCGTCGACGCCTCGGGCCGGCTGATCGGCGTCGTCTCCTCGGAGACCCTCGGACGGGCCATGTCCGTGGCGTCGAACCGTCGGCTTCGCGAATCGGCAGCCTCCGACGGTCCACTCGGTCGAACGTCCGATACGTCGCCGATCCCCGGCGGAACCGATGGTTCAACGGATGGTAAATCGAAGCCCGATGTTGAAGCTGAGTGACAGTTGGGTCGAAAAGACGGCGCTCTCGGTCGTCTGATCGAGGAGCGCCGCGCGCCGGGCGGCGTCGGCGCGGCGCCAGTAGGTGGGGGTCATCGTGCCGTGGGCGCGCACGGTGAAAATGGCCGACATCAGCGAGATGAAATCAAACGAGGCCCCGACGCCGGTATATGTCGTCAACCCCGGGCGAAAGGGAGCTCGCGGACGAGTCAGATGGGTGAGCACGATCCCCGCGTGGATGGGAATGAACAGTTCGAACGCCTCCTGGTAGAGATAGAAGCGATAACCACCGCCGATCTCGAAGATCAGGAGATCGGCTCGCTCGGCTTCGTCCAGGGGAATCGTGCGCGGCACGCCCAGGCTCTCGTACGCCTTGACTCCGCTGTCGTCGACCGTGCCATCGGGACGAATGCGAGTCGGTGGAAGAGTCGCCGAGTTTCCATCGGAACGGGTGCCGCGGTAGCGAAAGTCTGCCGTGCTGACGTCGAGCCATCGAAACGACAGACCGCCGTGGAAGGCGTTGGTGACGAAACGAGCGGCCAGCGCCCATCCCCAGCCGGCGGGCTCGTCGGCCAGGTAGGGCTGAAACGCATCCGTCTGAGGAAAGGGATCGCCGGTGAGTTCCGACCGCGCATGAACGACGTTGCGGAGGTAGGGGGTGAGCCCGACGGTGCGCCCCCCCTCGATTTCGAGGCCGAACTCCGGCTGAGCGGCCGAAGTGTCGGGCCATCCGAGGAGGAGGCAGACCCCTATCAAGCCTCCGAGCCACCACGTCGAGACGTCGGCGCGATCGGAGCGCACGGTATCAGCCTCATTCGGTGCGGGACCGAATGATCTCGAGCCCCTCGTTCAGTCGATTCAGAGCGCGCGGGCGACCGAGCATCGCGAGCGTCTCGAACAATCCCGGACTGCTGGTCCCGCCGGTGGTGGCTACGCGAACGGGTTGGGCGATGGCGCCCAGGCCTTCACCGTGACGATCGCAGAGGTCGCGGATCGTCGTGTCGATGTCGCCCCGGTCCCAGTCGTCGAGGTCGGCGAGGACTTCGATCAGCTCCTCGAACATCTCGAGGATGTCCGGCGTCAGCCACTCCTCGACGTCGTCCTCGTTGCGCTCGATCTCGTCCTTGAAGAAGTAGTCCGACTCCTCGGTCATCTCGCCGAGTGTCTGGCCGCGGGCGCGCATCACCTCCGTGATGTCGACCAGGCGCTCGTCGAGTTCGACCTCGAAGTCGCGCTTGTGGAGGTACGTGGCCCAGCGCTCGGCGAGTTCGTCGGCCTCGAGCTTTTTGAGCCACTCGGCGTTGAACCACTGGAGCTTGTCCTCGTCGAATTCGCCGGAGCTGGCGTTGACGCCATCGAGGCCGAACAGCTCGACGAGTTCGTCGCGCGAGAAGAGCTCCTGGTCGCCGTGCGCCCAGCCGAGACGGGCCAGGTAGTTGACGAGGCCCTCCCGGATGTATCCATCTTCGCGATACTCCTGAACCGAGCGGCTCCCTTTGCGCTTGCTGAGCCCCGAGATCAGCGGGAGATGGCCGAATTCGGGCGGCTCGTAGCCGAGCGCGTCGTAGACGTAGAGCTGGCGGAAGGTATTGTTGAGATGATCTTTACCTCGAATGACATGGGTGATGTCCATGTCGGCGTCGTCGACGACCACACAGAAATTGTAGGTCGGCGTGCCGTCGCTCCGGAGAATGACGAAGTCGTCGAGCTCCTCGGCGTCGACGGTGACTTCGCCCTGAACGTGGTCCTCGACGGTCAGCGATCCCTCGAGGGGCGCCTTGATGCGGACGACCGAATCGCGGTCCTCGGGCTCGTCGTCGCGGTCGCGCCACAGGCGAGTGTGAGCGGTCTTGTCGCCGCTGGCGAAGGCCTCCTTGCGCGCCTCCTCGATTTCCTCTTCGGTCGAGTAGTCACGGTAGGCGTCTCCGGACTCGATCAGATCCTCGGCCTTCTCGCGGTACAGGTCCATGCGGTCGGACTGGAAGACCACGTCCTCGTCCGGCTCCATCCCGAGCCACTCGTGGGCATCGAGAATGGCGTCGGTGTATTTCTCTTGGCTACGCTCCTGATCGGTATCCTCGACCCGGAGCAAGAAGTCGCCGTCGTGGTGGCGAGCGAACAGATAGTTGAACAGCGCGGTGCGTGCGCCCCCTAGGTGCAGATATCCCGTATTGGAGGGGGCGAATCGAACTCGAACGGACATGCGTGGCTCCCGTCGGTAGAGAGTCGAAGTTCGGCCTCGATGTGTCGAGATCGAGCGTTAGCACGGCCCGAGATCGAGGGTCAAGACGGCGACGACGGGAGTCGATCGTCTCAATCGTAGGTCTCGAACTCGCCGTTGCGGTAGCGGTCCCAGTAGTCCTTGAGCTCGTCGTCGATCTCGTTCGACAGCAACACGACGCCCAGGATGTTCGGGAAAGCCATCGACAAGAGCAGATAGTCGCCGAACGACAGGACGTTGCCGAGCGTCGAGACCGATCCGAGTACGATGAAAAACAGGAACACGAACCGGAAGGCCATGGCCTGATCGTCGCCGAATAGAAAGGTCCAGCAGCGCTCGCCGTAGTAGCTCCACGAGATCATCGTGCTGAAGGCAAACAGGACGACCGCCACCGAGAGAACGATCGGAAACCACTCGATGCGCGTCCCAAAGGCCGCCGCGGTCAGCGTGACGCCTTCGAGACCGGCCGTCGAGGGTCGTGCCCAGACCCCGGAGATGACGATCACCATGCCGGTGATGAAGCAGACGACGATCGTGTCGATAAAGGGACCGAGCATCGCGACCATGCCCTCGCGGACCGGCTCGTCGGTCTTGGCGGCCGAGTGCGCGATGGGGGCCGATCCGATCCCGGCCTCGCTGCTGAAGGCGGCGCGGCGCACCCCCTGGACGAAGACGCCGATCAATCCGCCCCAGCCGGCGGCTTCCAGCTGGATGGCCTCCCGGACGATCGTCCAGACGGCTCCTCCAAACTGGTCGAAGTTGACGGCAATCACGAAGAGCCCGGCGAGGATGTAGAGCGTACACATCGCCGGCACGATCTTTTCGGCCACTTTGGCGATGCTCTTGATGCCACCGATGATGACGAGCCCCACGAGGATCGCGAGCACGACGCCAAAGAGCCAGGCGCGCTGGTTTTCGCCTCCGTCCAGGGGTTCCGGATTGACGGCATCGACCTTGGACTGCCACATCCAGCGAGCGATCTCCCGTCGATTGGAGGTCAATTCCGCGTGGAGCGCGGCCGTCACCGACTCCGCGGAGACGTTGTACTGCTCGCCCGACCGCTCCGACTGGACGGGAATGTCGACCGCGTAATGATCGCCCATCTCGTTCCAGTCGGAGGGAGACAGCGAGATGTCACGGGTCGGCATGAAGCCTCGGACCTCGGCGCCGCCGAGACTCTCGAGGGCGGGTGCGACGCGGTGGATCGCCCGATTGAGATGCTCGATCGGGACGGGTCGGGTCACTTTGATCACGAGCGACCCCGATTGCTCCCCATCCGATGACGAGAAAGCCAGTTCGAGCCGATGGGTCCAGTCGGGGCCGGCGTCGGGGCCGGAAGGCTTCCCGTTCCAGGCCTCACTGTCGTGGGTCTCTTCGGGCTCGATGGCGGTCCAGTCGTCCTCGCTCACCGATATCTTCTCAAGGGCCTGCGTCTCATCGCCGGGCCCTTCGATGCGGTCGACGAGGGTGACGAGATTGTCGGTCTCCAGCGGCGCATCCGCTCGAAGCTCGAGCCGACCGGCGACCCGTCGAGTCTCGCTCTGAAACGCCATCGGCACGGCGTGCTGACCCGACTCGAGTTCGTGCCAGTCGTTCGTCTCGAGGCCCGTCTCTCGCAGGGGACGAAATCCGCTCTGCCGATCATCACCGTCTGGTGGGACGACAAATCGCATCTGATGTCGGGGAGACTCCAACTCCACGGGCTCGGGGCTGGTCAGTCGCACCGTGCCTTCGGCCGGATAGCCCCCGATCCAGGGGACGTACTCGGAAAGGGCCGCAAAGCTCTGATTGGCTTGAAACATGTTGCCCGCTCCCAGCGACGTCCCGATACAGAGGAGGGCAAAGAGGATGGAGAGAAACCATCCGATTGGTTTGAGGCTCAGTCCAGCGACATCGAGCTTGGCGAGTCCGTCGCGCAGATAGACCATCGGCCCGCCGCGCATCTCGCCGGCCGAGTCGGTCTGGCGATAGAGCTGGCCGAGCGTCGACTCGGCGAACTTGCTGCTCATGCCGAATAGCGCGACGATCATCATCCAGAGGACGGCGCCGGGGCCGCCGAGGCTGACTGCGATGGCGACACCGGCGATATTGCCGAGTCCGACGGTCGCCGAGAGGGCCGAACTCAGCGCCTGAGCGTGAGAGACGTCGCCGGGGTCGTCGGGGTTGTCGTATTTGCCCCGGAGAACGTCGACGCCGTGTTTGAAGGCCCGAAAGTTGATGAACCGAAAGCGAAACGTAAAAAAGACGGCACCCGTAAAAAGGACGGCTACGATTAGCGGCATCTGCAGGAAGGGAACCTCCAGCATCAAGACCGCTTCCATCCCCGTGACGACGTGGCCGAAGAGGCGGTTGATGAGCTCGCCCCGTCCCGTCCCGGCGAGGACGGTGAGAAGGGCAGTCGCCACGATGACGACGACGATGGCCGCGTACTTCTGGATCCACTTCAACAGGCGCATGGCGCGTCGAGGTGTGGGGAGATGTAGGGTTCGGCTCAACGGAACGGACATACCATCGAGCCGAGCATAGAGACAAGGAATCGATCGTCTGGGAGGAGGGAGGAGGGCAATTAGACTGGGGTCCGCTCGGATACCGTGGAATACGCCATGGCACGACGTTTGCAGCCGACTCGATGACGGGCAGGCGAGGACGTTGGCGCTCCAAAAAACGCGTCGTCGAGATCCCATGGACCTGAGTCGCACCCATCACACTGGAGGTATTAGTCACACAGTTACGGTTTGACCTCCGTCGGGTCGTTTCATCCATCCCAACGGGGCGTCGCTGAAGCCATGGCCCAGCTGGTATGCTCACATCAAAGATGCACAGGCACGTCAAAGACATGTCAAGGCGCCGAAGGGGCCGACTCCGAAGCGCTGGCTTTCAGCCGGCTCACATCCGCGATCGTTCCATTCTGATGCGGGCCCTGCGTTTGGGGGGATATCAATGCTTCCCGCAAGGGCGTTATGCGGCAACATGTCCGCGAGGCCGCTCACTTCATCAGACACACAGGGGGGCCTCGGGAGACGCGACGCTGTGACGAGTCATCTACCGGTCGTAATTGCTCTCTCGTCTGGGAGTGTCATCACGATAGCCGTTGGTCAGTCTGGCTCGGGCACCCTGACCGGGTGAGGCACCCCATCGATGGGAGCCAAGCATGTTGTCGATACGTCTTATGCGACCGCTCGAACTCAACCGTTCGTGGACATGGGCCATGCGTGTTCGTGTTCGCATCTTACCCCCGATGAAGCGGCCTCGTCCCGAGCCCCCGGCCGGGGCGATGGCGCCAAGCTTCCGGGTAAAAGTCCGGAGTCGACGCGTGGGAATATGTCATGTTTGGGCTACGAAGGGGGGCAGCACGCTCACACGAACACGAGTGGGGGGAGGGGCGCGGGTCCAAACATTTGATATGTCTGGCGGCCCGGTCAGAATATGGAGTTGGCCGAGTGCCGGGTTCCCGGCCTACACGGTTTCCGTCTTGTGTCAGGAGGCGTCCCTCGATGCTGAGACATCTCTATCCATGGCGCCGCATCTCCGTATCCCTCCCGTGGCTGGTCGTATGCCTGGGCGTGTCGGGGAGCGGGCTGACAGGGGGAAGCGGCTGTTTGGTCACCGACCCGAAATCGTGTGAGAGCGACGAGGACTGCTTTCGTCGCGAACGCTGTGACCGATCGCGCGGCGTCTGCGTCTCGCGCTCCGGAGCCGATACCGAAGATGCGTCATCGCCCGACACCGACGATGATCGAGGCGAGCCCGGAGACGTTTCGTCCCGAGATCCCTCGTCAGATATGCGACCCCGACGCATGGACGCTGGGGACCTCTCGTCGGCGGCCTCCGATACGACCGAACTCAGCGCCGATGTGCGCAGATGGGCTTCGCCGCGGCGCCATACATCACCAGATACGCTCGATACCTCGGGGCAGGCAGCGGAACCGACGACGAGGGCGATTGTAGAGATGACGAGAGGTGTTGAGAGTAGACGATAGACTCCGAACTCCACACGAGAGACATCGGAGGATTGATACGACGCGGCGGGTGATTACGTCTCGTCAGTGGTTGCAACGTTGGAGCTGAAATCTCACTTGTGTCGACTTGCAGGAGATTCACCATGGAACTCGTGCGATACGACAATCACGTCTTCGCCATCCAAGACATCTACGGCCTCGATCGTTTTGAAAAGGATGACACGTACGTCATCAAGGTCGTTCTTCGGGGCGGCGAGGTCTCTTTCGATATGACGTTCGACTCGGGCACCGAGGCCGACCGCGTCTTCGATGCCATTTGTGACGAACTCGATGTTCGCGAGCTGCTCGGGGACGAAGAGAGCGACGACGTCACCGCCGAATGATGACGAAGCCCCGCCTCTCTGGGTGGATTTGCATCTCCGGAGACGTCCTCGGCGTTCTCGTGGCGTTCCCATGCGCTCGCAGGGACGTCCGGGGATTTTTTTGATGCCATCACGTAGCCGTATTGAGTCGATGTGAGACACTTGGCGGCGAATGCTATCCATTCCGTTGCAGCTTTCCGCACGGGCTCCTCTACGCGGAACGTCGAGGCATTCCGTCGAGCTGTTTGGCCTTTCCTATGTCACTACCTGCCGTGCGAGGAGACAAGCATCGGCGCCAGAGAGTCGACGCACGACATCGGTTCACTTAGAGTGGGGGTCAAAACGGGTTGCCCTTCAACCCGAGCCGGCGGGGCGCCGGCGCTTCAAGTCCCGTATCGACGTGTTGAAACGGACTCTTGTCCTGAACTTTCGCCGTGCTCCGATGCCTCGACTGGAGGGAAGAGAATACTCGATTCCTTTCGGCAAACTCTCTGAAACCAGGGTTCGACCCACCTGTGTTCGCTTTAGCGGATATCCCGACGATGTGGGGAGTCCCCCGAAGGAGGCGGCAGCCTCTAGATCCGGGTGTGAGCCCGGAGATCGAGGTGGGTATATTCCTCCGATCCGAGCCCCGAAGGAGCGAGAGCACGCTTATCCGAACATGAATGAGTTCGACCCAGAGGTTTTCCCTCCTTCCTGGACGTTTTTCAAGTAGATTGCTCAAAATGGCAAAACCCCAGCTTATCGCTTTTGTTCGTGAGTTCTTCGGGGCCGCCGGACCCATCTGTCTGCTTGGCTGCTCGGAGGGCCCTCGCAGCGGGATCCGGGCGCAAGCTGCTCTCGCGCCCGGCACGAGTCGGACAAGGCGACGAAGTGATGTTGTACTCCTGGAGCTGATATCGAAACCGTTCACCCGTCAGACCAGGTCGGCTGGAAGCCGGCTCACATCGGCGATCGTTGTACCCTCCCTCGTGCGATCGCCCTGACTCCTTTCCGAGGGCAATCGCATTGGAGCCACGTCTTCCCAGATACAAGCCGGCTGGGAGCCCGCTTCCGAGGGAAGTGCAGGGGCGCTCCAGCAGGCGGCCGAGCCACACCCCATACCCCCCTTGGCAGCGCCTAGGTCGGTCCATGACATGCCCGTGCGTCTGTGACGTGAGCCTCCTTGCTGGCCGATCGCCGAGCGACTCCTTTTTGAGAGAAGCGAATCGACAAAACGCATTCCGAAGGGAGGAACGTCTCGTCGTGTCGTTGATACATCCAATGCGATCGCCCCGACTCCTTCCCCTCACGGTGTTGGTGTTTGGTCCGTGTTCGCCTTACCATGGAGCCGGGCTTATATCGCTCGTTCGCATACCATTCATCTGTCTTCGTGTGGGCCTCGCGCCTGTACTGTCATGGATGCCGATGAATTAGACCATTATCGGGACTACTATCGCGATCACGTCCGTCGTAATCCCGCGAATATCGAAGCGCGCCTCCGGCTCGCCACGGTGTTCCGCGAACTCGACGATCGCAAGCGCGCCGTCGAACACTTCGAAGTCGCCGCCGAATTGCTCTCCGAAGAGGAGGACTACCTCGACGCCATCGCTGCCTGTAAAGCGGTTCTGCAACTCGCCCCGGAGCGTCGTTCGGCCCAGTATCTTCTGGCTCATCTCTATGCCCGGACGCCGGAAGCCTTCGAACACTCGCCCCGCGTGGCTCAACCCCTCGCCGATCGCGAAGCAGAACACGAACCCGACGAGACCCAGCCGCGATACCGAACGGAGCGCGGCGCCCTCGAGGACGATACGGCCGTCACCCCGTCCCCCGAGGCATACGAACGGGAGGAACAGGGGGGCGATGACACAACCTTCGACGACGAGTCCGAGGAAGACCTCCGGGAGACGGTCGACTGGTCCCCCGAAGAACAGCGAGAGCGTATTGCCGAATACGAAGCCGACAGCGATCCCGAGCGCGAAACGATGTCGCGCGATGAAATGGAAGATCTTCTGACAACCATCGACGTCGAACCCTCGGATGTCGTCGACATCGAGGATGTCAGTGATGTCGATACGTTCGAAGAAAAATACGGCTCGGAACCGGAATGAGGCTCGCCGCTGGTCCGACGTTCGGCGACGATCGTGCCTTGCGTATCCGTTCTTTGGAGAACGACAAGTGGGCCCTCTGTCCCGACTCGAAGCGATCACGCGAACGACCGGGTGTCCCCTGGAAAACCGGGCTCGACGTTCCCTTTCTTTCGGCCGCGAGCCGATGATCCACGAGCATATTCATCTCGATGATGCGAGAGGCCCGACGTGCCAGTGCCTCGAGGTCGAGGTGGAGACAAGTCCTCGTATACAAATATCTCTCATTGACAGTGCTGACGTCGAAGCGCCCGGGGCGCTCCTCCTCCGTCGACGAGGATTCGAGCCCGTCGACAGACCGAATCCATCGACTGGGGAAGCGCCTCCAGCAGGGATTCGATGTCGGAATCGACGCCCTCGACGTTCATGGGACGAAACCACGGCTCGAGAAGATCGTCACTACTTGCTGAACAAGAGAACTCATCCCGGGTCGAGCAGGTGGACCCCTCTACAAAGCAACACAACCAATATGGTGTGGTAAAATTACACGCCCCTCCGCGAGCGGCCATCAATGCTCGCATACTGTCTCGTCGACGAAACAAACTGCCCGCAACCCCCGACGATCACGCATGGAGAAGGCAAGCTGTCAGGAGGTATGGGAGGGGTGAGCCGCCCGACCTTTCTGCCGATGTCGAGCGGGTGACATCCCCCTTCGAGCGAATGGCCGGCTTGCGACGGATGGCGCGCATGTGTGAGCGCTGAAGGGCCCCACATCGGGACGTGTATCGAAGGTGATCGAGCGTGGGAGTCGAAACCGAAGTTGAGTCCGTTCGGGCACCGTGGAATACGCCATGGTACACCGCCTGTGATCGACAGACTCGAAGATCAGCTAGCAGGGCCGCCGGCGTTTCAAAACATGCATTGTCGAGCTCCCGCGGATCTGCATCACACCCGTCGAAGAGCTACGGATACGATCCGGCCAGCCACGGGCACTCCAGGGGACGTCTGTGATCGATCTCTCTTGATCTTGCCCGAGAGCGCCAGCGGCCTTGCTGGCAATCAGAGCTCATGCTTCACAACCCCGAAGAGATCGCCTATAGCGACCCGCGCAGGTGGAGCGTGAGAGCCACCCGTTCACCTCATTTTCACCGAGCCGACGCCCATGACCGAACCCATTCAGTTCACCGTCACTGCGCCCGAACCCCACAATCATCTGTTCGAAGTCGAGATGGAGGTCCCGGACCTCGAAGGACGGGAGGAACTCGAACTCCAGCTTCCGGTGTGGACCCCCGGAAGCTATCTGGTTCGGGAGTATGCTCGCCATCTTCGGACCCTCGAGGCCCACGGAGATGACGGGTGTATTCGAGAGGTTGAAAAAACCGACAAGGCGACCTGGCGTATCGAGGCATCGGATACCGATCGCATCGTCGTCGACTATCAGATATACGCCCATTCGCTCGGGGTGCGCGAAAAACACCTCGACGGCACGCACGGGTTCTACAACGGGACGGCGCTGTATCTCTATCCCGAGGGTGAACTCGGTCGGGCCGTCGATCTCGAGGTCGAGCCTCCCTTCGACGACTGGGATGTCTACTGCCCTCTTCCGGCTGGCGACGGGGCACATCAGTGGCGAGCCGAAGATGTCGAGGCGCTCTTCGATGCGCCGGTCGAGATGGGTGATCACGAGACGCTGACCTTCGACGTCGAGGGGATCGAACACACGGTCGCCTTCTGGGGCGAGGGCAACTGGGATCGAGAGCGACTCGAGCGCGATCTTCCGGCCATCGTGGAGGCCAATGCGGAGCTATTCGGTGGCCTCCCATACGACGATTATCTATTTATCACTCTCCTGACCGACTCGACCTACGGGGGGCTCGAGCACCGCAACTCGACTGCCCTGACCTACCCGCAAGACGAGTTCGGCTCGCCGGCCGAGGCTGAGGACGAGCCGCCGATCGACGATGAGGACTACCAGAATTTCCTCTCGCTGGTCGCCCACGAGCACTTCCACGTCTGGAACGTCAAGCGGCTCAAGCCCCGAGTACTCGACGACATCGATTACCAGAACGAACACTACGTGCGCGAGCTCTGGACGATCGAGGGAATCACCAGCTACTACGATAGCCGAGCCCTGTTGCGCTCGGGGCGCATCGACGATGCGACCTATCTCCAGGGGATCGCCGATGGCATTGCTCGATGCGAGCGCACGCCGGGTCGCCACGTGCAGTCGCTCGAGGAGGCCGGATTCGACGCCTGGATCAAATACTACCGACGCGACGAACAGACTCTCAATTCGACGATATCTTACTATCTGAAGGGATCGCTGGTCGTCATGTTGCTGGATCTTCGAATCCGGCGCGAGACCGACGGTGAGCACGGATTTGACGACGTCGTGCTCGATCTCTGGGAACATTACTACGAGGAGCGCGGCGAGGGATTTCCCGAGGGAGCCTACGAAGAGATCGCATCGGAGCTGGCGGGCACCGATCTGACGGGATGGTTCGATGCTTATGTTCGCGGGACCGAGCCCATTGACTGGAACGAGCACCTCGAGCCCGTCGGACTTCAACTGGAACGCAAACACGACGAGGCGCCCGAGGCGTGGCTCGGGGTCCGGAGGCGCGAGATGGACGAGGGGATCGAGGTCCGATCCATCCCCGACGGCTCGCCCGCCGACGACCAGGGTATCTATCCGGGGGACGAGCTCGTCGCCCTCGAGGGGTGGCGACTTTCGAGCGACGATGGATTGGAGGAGCGTCTGGAACTGTTCGATCCCGGGGAGACCATCGAGGTGCATCTATTTCGGCGAGGACGCCTCCACTCGGAAACGGTGGAACTCGAGCGTCGGCCCGCCGACGACTACACGATCGAGCTCCTCGATGACGCCTCCGAACAGCAGCGCGAGCGACTGCGCGACTGGCTAGCGGTCGAGGAACTCTCGATCTGAGACAGCCATTCCGTCGAGAGCATCCACACTCGGGAGCGTGCCTTCACTGGGAGATAATCTTCGCTGCCTATCGATCTATTCGTAGTCTCTGCTTCGACGGTCTCCATTCGACGATACCGTCTCATCCTTCCGTCCGTATTCATCATGCATGCATCTCTTCGTCCATCGTTTCAGCGAGCGGGGTTGAGCCTCCTCGCCGTGCTCGTCTCCGTGAGCCTATTCTCGGGGCCGGTCCTCGGGCAGAGCGAAGACTCGAGTTCCAACTCCACCCGCACGCCGGGCGAGGTATCGAATATCGTCCACGAGCTCAGCCAGGAGATTCTCAGTCCCTACTGTCCGGGGAAGACGATCGAGATGTGTCCCTCTGGCGGAGCCGCTGAAGTGCGGCGCGAGATCCAGAAGCTCGCCCGACAGGGCAAATCCAAGGCCGCGATCAAAGAGGCCATCCTCGACACATACGGCGAGAAATACCGCATCCAGGAGCCCCCCCGCGAGGATCACTATCCCCTCGTCGCCGCGATCGTTGGAGGGCTCGTGCTCTGCATGCTGGCCGTCTTCCTGTTGAGTCGAGGACGAGACGACTCCGACGATAGCTCGCCCGACGATCCGAGCATGGACGATCTCGACGACGACGACGAAGTCTATCTGGAGGCGATCCGACGCGAGTACACCGACTGACATGGCATCCACGTCGAACGATCTGGAGCCCGAAGACGG
>JAQCND010000666.1 GCA_028274765.1 Bradymonadaceae bacterium | reverse complement strand
CCATCGAAGGTCAGAGTAACTTCGCCAGGGTGAAACGTAGCGTGGGACGAGCGGACCTCGGTGTAATGGGAGGTAAAGGTCGCCTCGTCAGCCCCGGTTCCCGAGGCACTCGTATGAACGAGGTGTCCCGCACAGTCCGAAGACGAGGGAACACGACAATTCAAATCGGTTAGATAATCACCGAGGCGATTGATTCGATGGTTGTACTCCCAGGTATGACGATAGCCTCGCCAGACGAAGGCCCCGTGATTCGAGGAAGCGGGTTCGAGCTCGAGTGTTTCAGCCTCCGTGATCGGGGGGACGGACGAGCATGCCAACGGACCGACGAGGCACATCGCGAGCAGAAGAGGGAGATGTATCGCCCCGTCCGACGTCGTAACAGACGGCACGAGGTCCGTGACATGTCGCATGGTGATCCGGCGTTGGGTTCAGTCCATTCACTTGATTACGTCAATATGTATCACACACTTGGTGCTCGAACGTCCCGACGTATTAGGCGCTTCGCAGCTCTTTCGAAGGAGGATCGACCGGGCCGGACCCTCGTTCCCCCCGATGCCATAATATGACAACCTCGTTCGAGATACGGAGGAGAGGGGCGCTCTCAAGCCATCTGCACGGCGGCGACGGCGAGCGACATCCATCCCGCGATCAATGTGACGCCTCCGAGCGGGGTGACGGGCCCGAGCCAACTAGCATCGGTCAGCACCAGGCCGTAAATCGAGCCCGAAAAGAGGACCGTGCCGATTATGAAGGCCCATCCTGCTCCCTGAAATGCCGTCAGCGAAGTTTCGGGAAGCGCCGACATGCCGAGCAGGGCGAGCGCGTGATACATCTGGTATTTGACCCCGGTGTTCCAGGCGTCGATTAGATCGGGGTCGACTTCGCCCTCGAGTCCGTGGGACCCGAAAGCCCCTGTCATGACGCCGAGCGCACCGAGTACACCGGCCAACACGAGAAATGTATGCATGGTAACGAATGTGTGAAAGTCGAGAATCGTCTTCCCCCATTTGGGAACGATATCGCCCCCAACCCGTATTCAATTCGCTCGCGCTCTCGGGGGCGACGAGCTACCTTCGACCTACTGAGTGTTGTCGCGCCTTCGTTTGAGTATGTTTTCGGCCTGTTGACGAGCTCGTTCGTTGCGTTCGAGACGCTTGCGAGCATCGGAGTTTCGTGGGAGCATCGTCTCGAAAAGATTGCGTGCTTTCGATGAGGTGTCGCGTCGCCGTGAATCCTCGTCCATTTTCGCCATCTCACGGGCGACGACTTCCACCCGGATGGCGCGATGGTGCGCGAGCTCGCCGGCGAGTGAGTGAGCGACGTAGGTGGCACGAGACAGGCGCTCGGCCTCTCGAGTCTCCCCGGGCCGAGCCTCAAACAGGCGGGCCGTGTAGACGATGGGTCCTGTGCCGCCGACCTGAGAACCATCGGGCATCTGCTCCGGGGCGTAGACCTGAACGGCGCCTCGGTGATGCAAGGGGATCGACTCGACCTGTCGGGTCGAGCGCGTGCCAGAACGGCCGTCTCGATAGAAATATTGCACGCCCGTGCCATCGACTTCGAACGAGATGCTCTCCGGAGGTCCACTCGAGCGTGTCGATGTGGACGACGAGTGATTCTGACATCCGAGCGCGAGACACAGACAGGCCAGAAGACATGCGCCCCCACTCACATGGGCGAATGAATTGGAACTCGCTCGAATCGTCGAGGGCCGCATGTCGATCCACACGGATGCAGGCAACGATTACTGGTGAAGTTCGCCCCAGAGGTGGGTGCTCGTCTCGATACCCTTGTAAAAGTTCTCGAGATTGAACTTCTCGTTGGGACTGTGGAGCCGGTCGTTTTCGAGGCCGAATCCCATCAGGACCGTCGGTGTATCGAGGACCTGATCGAAGATCGGCACGACCGGGATCGAGCCGCCCCCTCGCGTAAAGACAGCGTCACGGCCCCAGGCCTCGGAGAGGGCGCGCTGGGCCGCCTCGACCGTCGCCGTATCGCGCGGGCTGACGACCGGATCGCCCCCGTGAGCCGGTTCGAAGTCCACCTCGACCGACTCCGGCGCGATCTCCTCGATGTACGATTCGGCTAGTTCGGCGATGCGCTCCGGATCTTGATCGGGGACGAGCCGACACGACATCTTGGCGGAGGCCTTCGAGGGGAGGACCGTCTTGGCACCCTCCTCGGTGTAGCCGCCCCAGATCCCATTGCAGTCGAGCGTGGGTCGAACCCATCGGCGCTCGAGCGTCGTGTAGCCGGCCTCGCCGGTCAGTGCCGGCGCCCCCGTCTCCTCGCGAAACTCCTTCTCGTCGAAGGGGAGCTCGGCGAAGGCCTCGCGTTCTTCGTCGGTGACCGGCTGGACGTTGTCGTAGAAGCCAGGGATGGCGATGCGACCCTCGTCGTCGTGGAGCTGGCCGATCATCCTCGAGAGGATGTTGATCGGATTGGGGACTGCCCCGCCATAGAGACCGGAATGGAGGTCGTGGCTCGGACCGCGCACGGTGACCTCGAAGTATGCCAACCCACGGAGCCCGTAGGTGATCGTCGGCAGACCAGGGGCAAACATCGGGGAATCCGAGATCAGCACCGAGTCGGCCTCGAGGCGTTCGCGATGGTCGGCCACCCAGCCCTCGAGATGCTCGCTGCCGACCTCCTCTTCACCCTCGACGAGGAGCTTGACGTTGACGGGCAGATCGTCGGTGGCGAGGTGACTTTCGAGCCCCTTGACGTGGGCGAAGAATTGGCCCTTGTCGTCGGTGGCCCCCCGGGCGAACATCTTGTCGTCGCGCACCTCGGGCTCGAAGGGCGGCGAGTCCCATTCGTCGAGCGGATCGGGCGGCTGGACGTCGTAGTGGGCGTAGATCAGGACCGTGGGCTGGTCGGGCTGCTGGCAGTGTTCGGCGTAGACGATCGGATGGCCGTCGGTTGCGTGGACCTCGGCGCGATCGAGTCCGATGTCGCGGAGGTGATCGGCCAGCCAGTTGGCACACCGCTCGACCTCGTGGGCATGCTCGGAGTCGGTCGAAATGCTGGGGATGCTGAGATACTCGAACAGCTCGTCGAGAAAACGGTCGCGATGGGTCTCGGCGTACTGCTGAGGGGGGGCGGCACTCACACTCACGATGGGGTCGCTCCTCGTGGGTTGGGGACAGTTAGCGAACGTCCGTCTTGTGTCAAATATCGAGAGTCACGCGAGTCGCTCTGAATCATAGTCGGCTCGTCGCCCCCTCGCAAACTTCGAAGATCTGCCGAGCCGTCGGCGGTGGCGAGCGTCCATCTCAAACGTCGCACGTGGCCGGTGAGACATCTCGATCGGGAGGTATGGAGTTCGTAGTCGGGTCGATGAGCATCGACGGGCCCATCG
>JAQCND010000656.1 GCA_028274765.1 Bradymonadaceae bacterium | reverse complement strand
AAAGACTTAACGAGCCGGGGTCGACTTACACTGTCGACATCGGGCGTTAATTTCGCGCCCTCATATCCGGTAAATAGACTGATAGAGGCTCTTGTCGACCTCTCCCCGTTCAACCGTTCGGAGAGGACGACCTCGGTCACCCAGCGCTTATTCTCGATCTGGCTGTCAGGATGCTTGAACTTGAGCGCATATGCTTGGTGACCGTCCTCATGATAAAACCGCGTAGCAAAGCCCCGTCCCTCCCCGAAGTAAAACTGCTGCTCTGGAGCTAATGCTTCGTATTCATCCGTTTTCTCAACCTCACGGCGAGAATCAAACAACCAGTCTTCCAGAAGCGGAATAACCTCTTCGATCTTCGGACTGGGCTGATTCTTCGCACCGAGCTTGTAGGTCGAAAAGTAGATGTCGCGCATCGGAGAAGAATTGCATTTCTTTCAGGAGTTGTTGGAAGAGTCGGAATCCTCCGTCTGGAAAATGTCGACCTTCGTTTCCCGGCAGGGACGTAGGTCAAGATCATGAACGCCAAGAGCATGCCAGCTCTCGGGCTTCTGGTAGAAATTGAGTCCCCGACCGATCTTGATCACCCACCCGTTGTCGGCTCGAATCTCTCGGTCGTGGATGGTGTCGCTGAAGTTCACTTCAAGCTCGACCCCACGTTCGATGAGGCTGTCGCGGAGGCTGGTGAGGGCCTCCTCCACCTCAAGCCGCTGCTCCTCGTCATCATAGCCGGTCACGAGTTCGATCTTCTCGACCGGGCCGCGCTTGACGGCCGTCTCGCAGAACCGAATGAAGTTCTTGATTTGATGGGAGAGCCGAACGTAGGGCTCTTCGACCACGATCTCATTAGCCCCTTCGAGATACGTGCCAAAGAGAGAATCATAGCTGTGTCCCGTGTCCCCGTGGTAGATCGTGAAGTGGCGCTCCTTTCGTTCGGGCTCTGCTTCTTCCCCATCTTCTTCCGGGGTGCGCGTAAGCTCCTCATGCTCCGGGATCGACGGCTCGGCGGAGACGGCAGATTCCTCGATCGCCTCTCCGTCCAGTCCCTTGCGGACGGGCTCCTGCGTGGCGACGGCCTCGCGTGATTCGGGACAGTAGACGACTTCTTCCGTCCCGTCCGCCGTCACGTAGGAGAGGTTGATCTTCGCAAACTCGTCGTCGCCCTTCCGCTTGTTCATCTGCTCCTTTACCCGACGGCGCATCTCCGTCGCATACCGAACGTATTCGTCGAATTGTTCGTCGGTCGGGTCGCCGGAGGGATGCAGAATCTTGAGGAAGGCGCAGACCGTCTTGTTGATCGACTTCTCGTCGCGTCCCTCTACATCGCCGCCGAAGTCGACGCGCTTGCTGACGTAGTCATAACGGTTACTGTAGCGGAAGAGGTAATGGAAAGCTTCACCGAGGTAATCGGTGATGAAGCCGAAATGGTCGGTGAGGTGATGGCTACTCGTCTTTGGCATCTCCCACCCTGGCAGGTAGCAGTAAAGCCGGTCCATCACCGCCAGGTCGAAGGTATCGGGCAAGGAGATGAACAGGTCGTGCTCGTCGGACTTCACGAGTTGCTCGATGGAGTAGTCGATGTTGCCGACGAAGGCCATGCTGGCGTTGGCAATCACCTCCACGCCCCGCGAGAACCGCCCGTTCGCCATGTAGTCCTTCATGATCTGCACGGCATCCTGGTCTTTGATCTTGATGCCGGCGACCTCGTCGAACGCCACCGTATCCCAGTAGCCCACGAGGCCGACCTTGCTCCGGGCCTTGTTGTAGAAGAGCGTGGCCTTCGTCGCCTGCCCCCCACTGACGAGCGTCGAGTACGGGGTAAACTCGCTGAAGAAGTATGACTTGCCGGTGCCGCGTGGACCGAGCTCAATGAAGTTGTAGTTCGACTCCACCAGAGAGAAGAGCCGGGCGAGATAGTGAAACTTCCGCCGCTGGTCGAACTGCTCGGGCTCCAGTCCTACGGAGCGAAGAATAACGTTGAGCCACTCGTCCCGAGTGAACTCCTGCCGCCCATCAAAGAACCGCTCCTCGTTGAATCGTGAGAGTTGAATGGGGCGCAGGTCTTCGATGTAGAAGGCGTAGTCGTCGTCCTCGTTGTCGTTGTGCCCGAGGGTCACCTCTGCCCAGATTCCCCCTTCCAGAAGCCGCTCGGTGTCCTCGTAGTATCGCTCGCTGATCGCGATCCGGCGGGAGTTAAAGTTCTCCATTTCGGCCCAGTGCCGCTTCTCGCTCTCCACGTAACGGACGTGGACCTTGTCGATGAGCTTGTGCCGGCCCTTCTGCTGGACCATCGACTGGGCCTTGTTGCTCTCGTCCGGCCGAACATAATTCTCATCGATGGTCTCGAAGACCGCCTGGATGCCGGCCTCAATTTCGTCGGGATCATCGCTAGCGCAGTATCTGGCAAGAAGGTATTCGAGGACAAATGACGGTACGTTCGTCCCCTTCTTGATCTGGTGAAGGAGATCCTTTCGGACGACGCGGCCCGCAAACACCTCATTGACCTTGTCGTCCAGAGCGTCCGTCTGTACCTCCGCGATTGTGCTCATTCGAGGTAGTCGGTCTTGAGGGTAATGGCGTCGAAGCGGATCTGCGTAATCGGGTTCACGGCGACGATTTCAAACTCGCCCTCGAAGTCGTCCTTCATGCTGAGGGGTACCTTGACGGATTCCTGAACGGAGTCCCCGAACTCGATCTCGACGAGGCTCGTCGAGGGGTCGACATGTGTGTCTTGGGCGGCATGCCCAACGACCTGGCCGTCGGATCGTGCCTCCAACCGAAACTCGATCGCCTCTTCCCCAAACATGTTTTGCTTGGCGGCCTCGATCTCGATCATCGGGCGTCGGGTCGTGACCCATCCCTCTCGTTTTCCGCGATAGGAGAGGCGCACGTCAATTGTCTGCTCGTCTGACTGCTCTTCAGTGGCGGTTTTCACGGAGAGAACCGGAAGCACGCACTCCTGCAGGGACATTCCGCTGTGCATGTACTTGCTCCCCCTGCGGAACGCCCCAAGCATGCGCGGCACGGCCACGTGATCGAAGTCTCCTTCAATGCCCAATTCCTCTGTTCTGGAGACGAGCGTGCTTGTGGACTCGGAGCCAGTGCCGAGAAGGCTACGTTCTTTCTTTACCGCCCAGTTCCCGGCCGGCTTCTCGACCCCATCCCCCGGCTCCTGCTCGCTCAGAAGCAAGAATCCGTGGTCGGTCACGAAGTGAATCTCTTCAAAGCCGAACTCCCCGAGTGCACTCACGGCCCGGAGATACTTTTCTTGTGCCGTATCGATGTGACGTTCAATCCCGTCATTCATCGACTCCCCGGCGGTGTCAATCTCACGGGTCTTGACGAGAAGGAGCTGAACGGTGTCGTCGATAGTCTCCTCGTCCCCACGGAGGAGGGCGTCGAGGTCCGCCATGGCACACCGGTCCCCGTAGGTTTTCTGTAGGTGCGAGAGGCGATCGTCGGGGCCGATGATCTTTTCTCCATCCAGCTGCGGCACAATCTTCCCGTCCTTGACGCCCAGATAGTGATCGCCCTCCGCTCCAGGGAGAAGGGCCGACATGCCCACTCGCGTAGTCGTCGGGACGGTCGAGGCAGCCACCTCGATCTGTGCCTCTACCCCATTTGAAAGCCGGTTGGCAAAGGCAGCGGCAAGCTCGTAGCGGAACGCATCCACCATCA
>JAQCND010000642.1 GCA_028274765.1 Bradymonadaceae bacterium | reverse complement strand
TGACCCGAAATTTTGAGTAACACTTCCCCTGTCGAGCGACAAGGGACCATCCCCACCCAACGCTCGGGGTTCGTCGCGCCTCAAGAGGAGGCATTCCCCCTCTTTTTCCCTCGTGTCGACTGTTGGCGACTCGGTTTGGGCCCTCCCTCCGAGCTGGCGCGTCGCCCGACAACTGTCGCTCGTATCGGGGATCGCGACCGGATGCGAGTCGTGTGTTGTGTCGACCGGTCGAAACGACTAAGGATGCGAGTCGCATTGCTCGACGCGGAGGTCTCGATTCGAGCTCCAGGCCCCATGGCTACTTACGTCATCGGAGACATTCACGGCTGTTATCAGACACTCCAGCAGCTTCTCGAGATTCTTCCTTTCGATCCCGCTTCGGACAAACTCTGGTCGACCGGCGACCTCGTCAATCGTGGCCCCGATTCCCTGGGCGTGCTTCGGTGGGCGCGCGAGCTCGGCGAGACACTCACCGTCGTGCTCGGCAACCACGACCTCCACATGCTGGCCGTCGCGGCTGGGGCTCGTGCCATGCGAGAGGACGACGACTTCCGCGACGTTCTCGAAGCGCCCGATGCCGACGACTTTCTCGAATGGCTCAGTACCCGCCCGCTATTCCATCGCCGAGGCGACACCGCGCTGGTCCATGCTGGCCTCCTGCCGAGCTGGACACTCGATCGAGCCGAACAACTAGCCGGAGAAGTCGAGGCGACGCTGCGAAGCTCGGAGCGAGACGATTTTTTCGAGGTCATGTACGGCAACGAACCTCGACGATGGCGAGATGCACTGGAGGGCCACGATCGCCTGCGCCTCATCGTCAACGCCATGACTCGCATGCGGGTCCTCGACGACGAGGACGGACTCGAGTTCGATTTCAAGCAGTCGCTCGACGAGCTTCCGGACGCGCGCCTGCCGTGGTTCGAACATCCCGACCGTGCATTCGAGGGGGCTCGTCTCGTGTTCGGTCACTGGTCGACGCTCGGCTATCATCGCCACTGCGACATCCATGGTCTCGACAGCGGATGCGTCTGGGACGGTCGACTGACGGCCATGCGGCTCGAGGACGGCGAGTTGTTTCAGGTACCCTCCGAATCGCCTCATCCATCCTGATGGCGCGGGGCTCGGCTCCAGAGCAGCCGTGTCGTCCCCACTCGATACGACTCACTCCCTGCCGGTCGTCAAATGTCCATCTCACGTGATCGGCTGCCCCTTTCGGGAGGAAATCGAGCCAGACGCCCCCAGTCGACATACCACTCGTGGCCCGATGAGAGTGTGTATTCGAGCGAGATGGAACGAAGTTCGGGCGATGGCATTCGAGTCGCATCGCGCGACGACCTCCGGGCGATGTCGCCCAGCCAGTCGCGAGACACTCGCTTCCGACCTCCCGAACCGATTCGTGCCTCCTGTCCGCGACCTCGCGCACGGAAGCAGTCGAGCCGTTAAAATCTCATCTGGAGCGAGCGGCCGTGGATCGTCCAGTAGCCCGGCAGATAGCCCGGTGTTTCGCCGTCGACCTCCACCGGTACTCTCTCGTCGGGGTCGGCGGTGCGGGCGGCCATGCGGTTGGCCGTGTACCGCCGGTTCTTGGCATTGGCGAGGTGGCGTCCGGTGTAGATCTGAGTGCCGAGATTCAGGACCTCCATCTTGGAGAGATCCCCCATCTCGACGATCTGAAACTGACCGTCGTCCAGCTCGGCGCCCGGGGCCACCCACATCCCGCCCCCGAAAAACTCACCGTTGGCGGCGATCAAATTGAACATCTCGCCGCTCAGCTCGAGCGTATCGTCGAGGATGGCCTCGAGTTCGACGTTCTGCCAATTCAGATAGGCCCAGGCGGAGCCGAGCAGGAAACTCGTCGTCCCCCCGAGTCCCTTCCACATCCGATTGGTCGCCTCGCCGACCCGACCGGAAAAGCCCGTGCTAGCGATGTTCAGAAAATAACGAATGGACAGGTCTCCATTGGCATCGATGAACGCCATCTCCCCGACATCGACTGGTCGCGTCTCTCGATTGTCGAGATGCTCGATCGACTCCCGAATGCCGCCCATGAGCCCGATCGAGCGACGGAAATCTCCTCCCGTGCCGATGGGCACGAATCCCAGTACGGCCTCTTCGCGGATGGGGGCCAGCGAGGGCGTGCGCTCGGCTCGAATCCAACCGTGCTGTCGCCGGTACGTCGCGTCGGGGTCCGGCGCCTCGAAGAATCCGTTGACCACTTCGTTGAGCGTACCGTCCCCGCCGACACAGACGATCATCTCCCATCCATCTCGAAGGGCCTCGCGCGTCAGGAGCGTAGCGTGAGCCGGCCCCTCGGTGAAGGCGGTCTCGAGTTCGGGAATCCGCGCCCGGAGCAGACGTTCGATCCAGTCCCATTCGCGTTTCACCCGGCCGGCCGCCGCAGTTGGGTTGGCGATCACGAAAGTGCGATCGTGTAACGTGGAGCCCATGGAGATTCATCGTCCGATCGAGATGACAGCCATCCATTCGACGCCTCCCCCTGGCTCGATGCGCCGCGCAGGAGAGAGGCTCGACACTGTACAGGAGATCGTATCTACGATTTCAACTGTACATCATCTGTCGAGTGGGGTCTGCTGCGTCCCTTGAAGATTCCGGACGCGGTTGCTTCGAATCGGAGAGCAGACGCGAGGTGGCCGAGAGCACTTTCACAACGAAGAGGAGGAATATGCCATCTCTATCACAGAGCGGCAGTACGAGGGGGAGGGCTCGTTTGTGGATTTCGGCTCGTCATCTCCCCTCATTCGTGATGGAGACCCGCCATGGGAGTTGCGGAACTCCGCGACAACGAAGTTACTTTCGCCATCGCCTTTGCCTTTATTGGGCTCGCCGTCATCACGATTGTCGATCCCATCTCCGATCCCCCGCCGCCCCCTGCCGAGATGTCGCCCGACGCTTCGATAGCTCCGTCCGCCGATGCCTCGAACACGACGGATGCGACTCGAGACGTGCCCGTCGAGTCTTCGCCCTCCGATGTCGATACGTCCTCCCGACTCGACGGAGGTACGTTCACCCGGGATGGGACCTCCGACGCCGCGTCCGACACTCGAGCCCCCTGAATCATCGTGAGGTCTGGAAACGAGCAACTCGCGTGCCTCGACTCCCGGAGAAGGGAGAGCGAAATGGCGTGATACGACTGAGAGCTGGTTTCATCACCTCGGCCTGGGCCTGCGAGGCTTCGGAGCTGAACCGATTGCGAGCTCCGGGTGTCGTGGAGAGTCATCGACGCCGTGAGCGTCTCGTCAGCCGCGACCGCAAATCCGTTCGATTCCGTTGAAACGAGCTCTAAGCTGGAGTTTCGCCATTCGACGACGCGACAGCGACACGGACGAGTGAGGCCCCCGCAGCCTCGTGCCGCAGGACGACAAGTGTAAATAAAAGAGCATCACCTAAACTCCTCCACCGGCAACACGAGGTCGCCGGGGTCGGTGATGGATGTCGGGCTCGGCGACTGGCTTCCCAGACTCGTGCACCGGGGACACGAGGTCGCCGAGGGCGAGGGACGAGTCACGTACGGATGGTTTGGCTCGGGCCATTCTGGAGGCACTCGCTCAAATTGGCGAAACCCCAGTCTAAGAGCGAGTTTCAAAACCTTAGCAGGGTTCTAGACGCCCTGGCGACCATTGTTGTAGGACGATCGACCCCTTGGAGCGCCGGCTCCCAGCCGGATTGGTTTGAAGGGCGAGAGGTTGTGAAGTCAGCTCTAAATCTCGAAGGCTCGACACACCAGCTCGAGGACGTTCAGGGCAATCTCGTCGGTGTCCGAGGCGCGTTGGAAGGCTTGCTCACAGGTGGCCGAGCCGCAGAGGAGCCGGTCGCCCCCCTCGCGTTCCATCTGTTCGAGCCGTGTGTCGGCACAACGCTCGCTCGCCTCGGGGGCGACGAGCGGGTAGTGCGCGGGGCCTCCACAGCAGGGCGCCTCCTCGCGGGCGAACTGAAACTCCCCGATGTCTCCCTCGCAACAGGCGTCGGCGAGGGCGCGAACCTCGTCGTAGAGCTCGAGCTGCCGGCCAACCATGCACGAGTCGTGAATCATCAGCCCGTCGGCCGAGACGGGCTCGCGAGGCTGGACGAAGGGGAGTCGATCGGCGAGAAATTCGATGAGGTGGATAACTTCGAGGTCGCCCGAACGCCCCCAGCTCGAGTCGTCGCGATACAGCGCCGCCATCGAGGCACACTCGACGACGACCATGTCGGCGTCCTCGAGTCGATCTGCCAGGCGCGCCCGGTGTCGTTCGTAGCCTGGGGCGTCTCCCGCCGAAAGCAGGGGAAACCCACAACACCCCACGCCTTCGCCATTCCGTCGGGTGAGAAGGGCCACGGGATTGCCATGGAAGAGTTCCAGCAGTCGTCCCGCTCTCGCCACGGTATCGCGGGCTTGGCAGCGCGTCTCGCAGTCCGGCACGTAGACGATCGACGAATCGGGGTCGAAGATCTCGTCGAGGTCGTCGCCGTGCACGCCCTCGAGCTCGGGCCAATCGTCGAAGGGCATCCCTCCCTCCTCGAAGTCCTCGACGACGCCCTCGATGGCGTCGGGGACGTGGCCGAGCTGGCGCATCTGAGCGCGCGCCTCCCAGAGAGCCTCGGGGACGTCGTTGTCGTGGTGACACCACTCCTGACAGCGCCGACATCCCATGCAGTGATAGAAGGTCTCGGCGACCTCGTCAGAGGGATCGACGGCGCCCTCCTTGACCATCTCGAAGAGCCGCATCATCCCCCAGGGCGTGACCGTCTCGCGTTTTTCAGCCTCGGCGGCCGGGCACGAAAAGCGACACATCTTCGGGCAATACGTGCAGTAGGCGGTCGCCCGATCGATCTCGCGGCTGCATTCCATCGTCCTCTCCGTGTCGGTTCAAACGGGTTCACTCGTCATCGAGCAGGCGTGTGGCCGCCTCGTCGCATCCCGCGGCCTCGAGGCGTTCGGCGATCGCGTCGTGGGCTCCCGATTCGCGAGCGTACGACAGACACTGTTCGACGACCGCCTCCGATCCGTCGTGGTCGAGGAGCCACTCGAGGTGGCGCATCGGGCCGAGACACGTCTCGTCGTCCCAGTGGTCGAGAGCGCGATAGAGTTCGAGGAGTTCGATCCGTATCGAACGCTGCTCGTCGTCGCCCTCGTCATCGAGGCGTGCCAGACGCCGCTCCAGCACCTCGACGAGCGATCCGTGGGCCTCGAGGTCGCGGAGTATCTCCTCGATACGCTCGATCACGTCGGTCGGGTCGTCGACCAGCTCTTCGAGTCGTCTCAGTTGGCTGAGCGCCTGAAACTGGCCGTTGTCGAGGCGCTCCAGGGCGATCTCGATCATGCGTTCTCGCGCCTCGCTCTCTCCCTCGTCGTCATTCTGCTGTCGGCAGACGTCGGCCTTCAACCGCATCCATTCGTAGACCTTCGGCCAGTTGTCGGCTTCGACGGCCTCGCGTCGCTGCTCGTCGAAGTCGTCCGGCATCTCCATCTGCGTCAGTCGGTGCCCCGCGACATACAATCCGCCGCCCGCGACGAGCCCGAGGAGCCCCCACCATCTCGACAGCGTCGCGCCCGGGAGCATCGCACCGATCGATGCCGGTTGAATCAGCACGAGCCCCCCGAAGGCACCGGCGATCGCCGCCAACCAGTAGTAGAACCCACGGGCTGATTCGACGCGACCGGCGACCGAATAGGAAAACTCCCCCTCAGTGTCCGGTGGGGGAGATTGGGGCGTCGTGTCGTCCATCATACCGATGCCAGAAACGCGGGACGTTCGTGGGTGACAGGTAGACTCGTCGTTGACAACACGCCGTCTCATGGCCCCACGGCCAGCCCTTTCTCAGGATCGAGCTCGGCCTTGACGCGCTGCATCCATTCCGGCCAGATGGCGGCCTCTCGTCTCTCCTCACGCAGAGGACGAGTGCCCATGGGCTGTGAGCTCGTCGTCTCGGGCCAGGTTGCTCCCTTCTCGAGCGTCACGGCTACCGAGAGATGATGAGAGCCCCAGTCGACTATTTCCCATTGCTCGAGTGTCTCGTCGAGGGCATCGAGCGCCTCGACGACCTCCGAGCGACGCCACGTTACGTGTTGAGTGCGAGCGGCTCCCGGAGCCGAACGTCGGGCGGGGTGTTCCGACTCCAGACGACGTCGCTCGCGCATCAGGGCATCGGTTCCTTCGACCGATACGTCTCCGTCGTATTCGCGCCTCAGTCGCGTCACGTACGACTCGAGCAGAGATGACGGACCGTGGAGGGCCACCTGGAGTTGTCGATTGTTCGAGTCCCAGTGGCTCCACGCCGACGACATGTCCCAATGTTCGAGCTGACGCCGGATGGCGAGGGCCTCCTCGAGCTCGATGTCCTCCCATCGACAGAGTCGCCCCGATTGGGTCGGCGAAACGACGAGCGTCGCCTCCAGAATCGCGCCGAGCGCGCCCTCGCCGCCGATGTAGAGGTGTCGGAAGTCGGGGCCACTCGCTTTGCGGGGCGCAGCCAGATAATCGTATGCATCCCGAGCCGGGCTGGTCGTACTCAATGCCACACAACCTTCGCGAATATCGCCCGTGCGGAATTGCCGCTCCGCCGGCTGCCACCGAGCCAGGAGCCCGCCGATGGTCGCTTCTCGTGGATAGAGCCGGTAGTTGTGAAGGGCCAGCCCCTCGTCGTCGAGTGCCTCGTGGAGCTGCCCCCACGTCACGCCACATTCAATCCGCACCGTGGCGCTCTCGAGATCGATAGCCCGGATGGTATTACACTGCTCGGTCCGCACGACTTCGATGCGACGCTCGCCGAGGGATGTCGCCCGGAGATGCTCTCCGCTTCCCAGCAGGAGGCGCGCCCATTCGGCGTCGCCGGCCGTCTCGACGAGGCGCCCGAGCTGCTCGGCATGGTCGGGCCACCACTCTCGGGCCGGCACGGGGAGCCCGCGCGCCCCATAAAAACAAGCGTCGGGTGATTCGCGGCACTCGATGGCCTCCTCGGATGACTCGGACGAAGACGGTGCGGACGACGTATTGCTCATGGTGCCTCCCCGTAGACCTTGCCCGGATTCATGACGCCGTCCGGGTCGAACGCCGACTTCAGTGCCTCGAACTGGCGTCGTCCCCCGGTGTGGTCGGCCTCGATCCAGTCTCGCTTGAGTTCCCCGACGCCGTGGTGATGCGTGATGCTGCCGCCGGCTCGTTCGACGGCATCGAGGCCGCGCTCCCACATCGTCTCGTAGAGCTCCAGCGTGGCGTCGTGGTCGGGAGCAAATCCGACGAGCGTAAAATAGATCGAGGATCCCTCCGAGTAGACGTGGCTGAAATGGGCGAGTACCAGCACGTGGGGCTGGAGCGCCCGCCGCACGCTGCGATACAGGGACTCGACATTCTGCCAGGTCGTCGAGACCTCCATCGTATCGACGAAGGCGCCGGTTTCGAAGAGGGGCGACTGTTTGTAGGAAGCGGCAAATCGGTTTTGACGCCAGTGCCGACCCGGGTGGGCCCCGAGATCGACGCCTCGGCGTCTCAACTGATCGAAGGCGTATTCGGCCTTCTGTTCGATGGTGGAGCTCGTCCCCTCGAAACCGAGGATCATCAGACAACTCGAGCTGATGGAGTCGACGGCCGCATTGACGGCGAGCGGCTGGCCGACGAGCTGACGCATGATGGCCTGCTTGACTCGGGTCACCTGCCCCTCGACGCCCTCGCGCATGCCTTCGGGGAGCTGGCGAGCGGCGAAGTCGCGGAGGCGTTCGAGGCCCTCGGGCGTCTGGGATTCCCCCTCCGAGCTCCCTTTGACGAGCGTATCGAAGGGGTCGTAGAGTCGGAGTACGGTGGGTCGAAGTCCCGACTGCATGATCTCGCGCGTCGCATCGAGTCCTGCGCTCAATTCGGCGAACTGAAAGCCCCGGTACTCGAGGTGATCAGGCTGAGGATCGAGGTGCATCGTCGCCTCGGTGATGAAGCCGAGCGTCCCTTCGCTTCCGACGAATATCTGGTTGAGGTGGGGGCCTTCCTCCGGGACATCCCGCGTCGGCTCGTCGGCTATCGGATCGGGAGCGGTCTCGATTACCTCACCCGCCCCGGTGACCACGCGCATCGAGGCCACCATGTCCTCGATTTTCCCGTACTGGCTCGAACACTGACCGGCGCTTCGGGCGGCCAGATAGCCGCCGAGGCTCGAGCAGTACAGCGACGAGGGAAAGTGACCCATCGTCAACCCCCGTCGTTGCAGCTCTTGTTCCATGAGCATGCCGACGATGCCGGTCTCGATCCGCGCCAGTCGATCGGAGGCGTCGACATCGAGAAGACGATCGAGCTGCTTCAGATCGACAATCACCGACTCGTCGTCGGCGAGTGCGCCTCGACAGACCCCACTGCCCGCACCGTACGGCACGAGCGGGACGCCCGTGTCGCGCGCCCACCGGACGAGTTCGGCGAGTTCGCCTTCACCGGTCGGCTGGACGATGGCCGCGGGCTGATGGGGGGCGAGGCGGCGCCCTCGGGCCAGAATGATGCCGCGCGGCGAACAATCCGTATTGTAAGCGAGCCGATCTGGCCCGCTGGTGAGGACGCGCTCGGCGTCGACGATGGATTCGAGATCCCGAACCAGCGCCTCGGAGGGCGGCTCGGGCATGGCGGTATCGGACGGTCGGGGTGATTGTGTCATTCCCCCTCCCGCTCGTCGGCGTGTCGACGGTCGATATCGAGGATGCGGGGATAGACCCAGCGTTCGAGCCACTCCTCGAGCACGCGATCGAGGACTCTCAGGACGTCTTCGATCTGGTCGGGATCCAGCGTGGTGTCGTCGTGCTCGTGGTCGAAGACGCGGGCGAGCGAATCCTCGATCAGGACGTCGAGGCATGCGACTCCCCACTCCAGCCCACTCTGGACCCTTTCGAACTGTTCGGGCTCTCGAAGGGCGCGCTGCATCGCCTCGTCGAAGGCGGCCAGATCGAAGTAAGTCTCGAGCCACCCGGGAAACGCCGCTCGGACATCG
>JAQCND010000639.1 GCA_028274765.1 Bradymonadaceae bacterium | reverse complement strand
CGATGTCGAGGCCAACATCAGTGACGATGTTATATATGTCAACATACTGACTTCGGTCCTCGTTCGACCCGATGGGGTGCGCTCCACTCGTGTTCGTTTTAGCGTACTGCCGCCCTTTTGAGGCTCGGAGAGGGGAGCCACACGCCCCGTTCTCCGGGCTCGCGTCCGAAGCTAAACGCCATTTCATCCAATTGAGCCCAACATGTGTGCCACATCGCCCTTGCTTCCGCCGTGATATTGGCTTGCCCGTGCCGTTCGGGGCTCCGACAGAGGGGCATCCATCCCTTTGATTTCCGGGCCCACGCCCGGAGCTTTAGGCTGTCGCCGCCTTTGGCGTCTCTCCAGGCGCCTATCGATACAGATCGATGAAACAACGTTTAGACGCTACCGCCTCCTGCGGGGGCTTGGAAGATGGCCGCTTCATCGGAGGATATATGCCGCGGCTCCCCTGACGCCCGCATCGCTCAACCCATCTCGGGGCTGATCGAGCGGGGCATCACGTCGGGGCCGAAGCTCGAGGCAGTCCTCGATGACATCCTGATCGGGCGGGAGGAAGTAGACGCCGTTCTCATGGCCTGCACACACTATCCGGCGGCACGCGCGGTGATCCAAGCGAAACTCCACGACGTGGAGCTCGTCGATCCGGTCGAGTCCTGGACCGATCGGATGGCTCGGGCGTAACCATCCTCATTCAACGCCGAGAGATGGTCGGAGCAGTGTCTGACAACCGGAAGCGCCGAAGCTGTGCAGGAGGCGTCGCGGGCTGCTTACAGCGTCGAATCTCGTCCGATTCGAGAGGTCGAGATCGAGACGTGATCGTGGAGGCCGATCGGCTCCATGGTCGCTCGAGTGCCACCCACTCCATCCCTACACTTCGATCCGCTGATAATCCCGGAGTTTGTCGATCGGATACGTCTCGCCGCCCCATTCGATGCCGCCTCGCTTCCAGCAATAGTAGGCCGAGCGAAGCAGGATGTAGACCATGATCCAGTGTCCGGCGGCCAGGGTGAATCCGTTGGAGAGGGGGAGTTCGATCCGGCGAGCGAGGACGCCCCCAAAGACGAGATAGAGTCCGAAGACGCCGAACGAGGCGAGCTGAAAAGCCCCCTCCATCGCGACGGCTCCATAAAACGGACCGAGGAACGCCACCAGCAAAAAGAGGGTGATACCGGCGGTCTGGAGGTAGCTGTAGCCGCCGACGGCACCGAAGGTGTTTTTTTCGAGCCCCCTCGCCATCGAGGGGAGCGAATCGTACCACTCGACTTCGAGCCAGCCGTGGGCGATTGCCGCTCGGATCGTGCCGCCCTGTCGGCTGATCATCTGCCCGAGCGCCATGTCGTCGGCGATCTCCATGCGAAGCCACTCGAGGCCCTCGGTGGCCTTGAGTGTCGAGCGTTTGACGAGATTGAAGGCGCCCACGCCGACGCGCGCCTCGGCCTCCCGGTCGTCGAGCCGATGGAAGCGCACGGCCTGGAGCATGCCGACGACGAACCCCGCATAGGCGACCCGATGCCAGAAGTCGGTGGGCTTCATGTCGGGGACCAGTGTCAGCAGGTCGGCGTCGTCGGCACGGGCCGCCGAGACGGCTCGTCGAAGCACGCCCTCCCGAAAGTGGACGTCGGCGTCGGTCAGAAGCACCCACTCGCCGCTCGATGCCTCGACCCCCCGGTGGAGGGCATGGACTTTGCCGAGCCAGTCGTCGGGCAACGTGTCGACGTGGACCACTCGGAGCGCCTCGTGCTCGTCGGATAGACGGTCGAGGATCTCGCCCGTGCCGTCGTCGGAACGATCGTCGACGGCGACGATCTCGAGTTCGGGATAGCTCTGGGCGAGCAGCGTCTCGAGCGCTTCCTCGATGGCGTCGGCCTCGTTGCAGGCGGCGACGACCACCGACAGACGGGGCCACGTATCGGGCGAGTCGGTCGGGAGGTCGTCGAATTCGTCGAGGTGATGGAGCTGAAAGAGGCCGTTGAGGTAGAGAAGTCCCCAGCTCAAAAGGGCGAGCAGTATCCAGGCTTGAATCAGTGTTGTCGTCGAGAACATCGGCATCTCACTCGGCGTAGGTCGAGTCGGCCGATGTCTCCGATTGATGTAAACCGACGATGAAGGCGATAAACGTGCCCACGGTCAACTCCGTTCTGGCAATGAGGAAGATGATGAGCGCATCAGCGGGAGCCGA
>JAQCND010000633.1 GCA_028274765.1 Bradymonadaceae bacterium | reverse complement strand
AAGAAGGTCGAGAAGAACTACGGCGACAAGGTCCGACTCGTTTTCAAGCACTACCCGCTTCCGTTCCACAAGCAGGCCAAGCCTGCGGCGCGCGTCGCCATGGCGGCCGGCGAGCAGGGTAAATTCTGGGAGATGCACGACAAGCTATTCGAGAACCAGAAGAAGTTCAAAGGTGGTGGAGTCGAGGACCTCGGCGCCAAGTGGGCCAAGCAGATGGGCCTCGATGTCGAGAAGTTCAAGAAGGACCTGAAGAACAACAAAGAGCGGTACAACAAGACTATCGATCAGGAGATGCAGGAGGGTAAGAAGCTCGGCGTCAAGGGGACGCCTCACTTCTTGATCAACGGCCGCGCGATCAGCGGCGCCCAGCCCTACTCGAAGTTCAAGTCCATCATCGACGAAGAACTCGAGAAGGGCCAAAAGATGCTCAAGGGCGGCGCCGAGCGCAAGAACATCTACCAGAAGGCGGTCGCCGAGAACTACCAGGAGCCGTCGAACAACAAAAAGAAAAAGAAGAAGCCGAAAAAGAAGAAGCAGCAGGTCCAGTACGTGCCGGTCAGCGACAGCGACCCGGTCAAGGGCGCAACCGAAGACCCGCTCGTCACACTCGTCGAGTTCTCAGAGTTTCAGTGTCCCTTCTGCAAGAAAGCCTTCCCCTCGCTCAAGAAACTCCAGAAGAATTACGGCGACAAGGTTCGCTTCATCTTCAAGCACAATCCGCTTCCGTTCCACGATCAGGCCAAGCCCGCCTCCAAAGCCGCAATCGCGGCCCAGAAACAGGGCAAATTCTGGGAGATGCATGACCTGCTGTTCAAAAACCAGAAGAAGCTCAAGGAGGATGGCCTCTACGAGAAACTCGGCGGCAAGATTGGCCTGAACATGAGCAAGTTCAAAGAGGACATGAAGAGCAAGGCAACCGCCCAGAAGCTCAACGACGATCAGAGCCTCGCCAAGAAGTCTGGCGCCAAGGGCACCCCGACCATCTTCATCAACGGCGTCAAGGTCGTCGGCGCCCAGCCTTACTCGAAGTTCAAGTCTGTCGTCGAGACTCAGATCGAGCGGGCGCAGCAGATCAAAGAAGAGAAGGGACTGTCGGGTGAGAAGCTCTACAAGGCCGTCGCCGAGCTCAACAAGAAGAAAGCCGACAGCGGCGGAGGAGGCGGCAACGCCAAGCCGACCAAAAAGAAAAAGCCGGCCCCGAAGGTCGACACCGACAAGCTCGAGATCGGCAATGCGCCGGTTCAAGGACCGAAGGACGCCCCGGTCACGATCTACGAGTTCTCCGACTTCGAGTGTCCTTACTGCAGCAAGGCACACAAGACGCTCCAGAAGGTGCTCTCGGACTACGAGGGCAAGATCAAGCTCGTCCACAAGCACTATCCGCTGCCCTTCCACAAGCAGGCCAAACCCGCCGCCAAGGCGTCGATGGCGGCTCAAGAACAGGGCAAGTTCTGGACGATGTACGACCTGCTGTTCAAAAACCAGGACAAGCTCGGCCAGGACGGTCTCTACGAAGACCTCGCCAAGAAGGCCGGCCTGAACATGGAGCAGTTCAAGTCGGACATGAAGAAATCCGAGTACAGCAAGCGCATCAAGGACCACATGAGCCAGGGTAAGAAGGTCGGCGTCAAAGGGACGCCCGCCTTCTTCATCAACGGTCAGCGGCTCGTCGGGGCGCAGCCCGCCTCGAAGTTCCGCAGCGCCATCGACAGCGCCCTCGAGGGGAACTGACGTCCCTCTCACCGATTGAGCACGATGCACATGTCCCCCGGACCTCCCTATGAGGTCCGGGGGTTTTCGTGATCGTGACCCTCGAAAACCTCCGTTTCCACGGTCTCCCCCGAACGAACAGTCCTCTTCCGCGAAGTTCAATTCCTCTGGTCGTCCGCTCTCCAGTCGACGGACTCCGATGACACCCGACGATCGATCGACGAAGCATCCGTCGACTAACCAGCGCCCGAGCGATATGCCGCCCCCTCCGGTTTGCTCGAGATCAGGCTTTGAACCGTGCATAGGTCGCGCCGCTCTCCCCGGAGACGTCGTGTCGTCCCTGTCCACTCAGCGCCCGGAGCCGGCGGAATCAATTTGACGCATGTCGAGGCGAGGGCTACGACGCGATCTTGGAATTCCGGTGGCAGATGACCGGTATATTCGACTGCTCGTCTCCTTACGCGTATTCGTAGAGACCATGGCCGATGTTCGAGGATTTCGAGGCGTTCGATACGCGCTGGATCAGCTCGAGGCCGACGCTGAAGACGTCGTCGTCCCTCCTTACGACGTCATCGCGACCAACGAGCAGTGCAATTACTACGAACGTCACCCCAACAACGTCATCCGACTCGCGCTCAACCAGCAGCGAGACGATGACGACGACGAGAACAACCGCTACACTCGGGCCCGTCGCCACCTGATGGACTGGCTGGCCGAGGGCGTCCTGACCATGGACGATCGACCGGGGCTCTATGCCCATTACCAGGACTTCGAGGACCATCGGGGCCAGAGGTATACGCGCCGAGGCATGCTCGGACTCGTCGGGCTCGAACCCTACGACAACGACATCGTACTGCCCCACGAGCGCACGCTTCGAGGCCCCAAAGTCGATCGACTGAACCTGATGAAGGCGTGCGATGCCAACCTGAGTCCGGTCTTTTTGCTCTACGACGATCCGGATCGGGAAATCGATGCCCTTCTGGGCGAGCACCGCGAGGAACTGGCGCTCGATGCGACGACCGAATGCGATGGCATTCGCCACCGCCTCTGGCCCGTCTTCGATGGAGACGTCCGGGCGCAGGTCGCCGAACGCTTCGAGGACAAACAACTCCTGATCGCCGATGGTCATCACCGCTACGAGACGGCCCTGGCTTACCGAAACTTTCGCCGCGAGTCCGACGAGTCGGCGCGCGATCGTGCGCCCTACGACTACATCATGGCCTTTCTGGTCAACATGCACGACCCGGGGCTGCAGGTCTTTCCCACTCACCGCCTCGTCCACGACGTGCCGAACTTCGATGCCGGCGAGCTGGCTCGTTCTCTGGAGACGTCCCCGCATTTCGACGTTCGAGAGGTTTCGAAGCCGCTCGAAAGTGAGGCATCGGCCGTGATGGATCAATTGACTGAAGCCGGCGACGCCCATCCGAGCTTCATCTTCGCCACGGACGCTTGGGAGCGTGCCAAGTTGGTTCAGTTTACGGGTGATACCGACAGTCCCGTCTTCGACGACGCCACCGACGACGAGGTCCGCCAGCTCGATACGACCATTCTCCACGAGGCCATTCTCGATCGCATGCTCGGCATCGACCGGGAGGCTCAGGAGGCCAAGCGCAACCTGGGATACACGCGCGACCTCGACGACGCGGTCGACGCGACTTCGGATGCGGACCACCAGCTCGTCGTCTTCATGAATCCCACCGAAGTGAGCGAGGTCGTCGACGTCTGTCAGTCGGGCAGTAAGATGCCCCAGAAATCGACGTACTTCTACCCCAAAGTGTTGACCGGCCTGACCCTCAATCTCCTGTGAGTGGCTTCGACGCGGAAGAAGCTCCTCAATAACGCCGATCGCGCTCCTCGGATAAGAGCTTGTGGCGTTCGACGGGGTCGGGCTCGTCTCGGCCTCGAGCCATCACGAGAATCCCGATCGCCCCCGCCACGAATCCTCCGGCGCGGGCCCACCAGGCGACTCCCCCGGTCTGCTGGGTGATCGGCGCCAGTGTCGACGCCGCCCCGAAAAAGAGCTGCTCGACGAACCAGATGCCGGAAAGCAGATACGCTGGCACCTGGAAGAAAACGGCCAGACAACAATCGGCACCATCAACACAATCGTCGAGCGCGGATAGAGCACAAGACAGGCCCCGAGCACACCGGCGATCGCCCCGGAAGCCCCGATCGTCGGCGTGCCACTGACCGCACTGAACGCGGCGTGAGCGAGCGAAGACGTCTCGGACGGGGCGCACTGCTCTCGATGGAAACCATCGCTGAGAGACGTCTCGAGCGATCGGGCCAGCTCACCACCGCGATATCCGTCACGAGTGGCCCTGGAGACGAGGGACGAGGTTCAGTCCTCCCGATGGGGCCCACGCGTCTCACAGCCCCGACGGCGATGATGAGTGCTCCATCGAGCGTGTCCCCCCTTCTCTTGTCGTCCGTATCGAACGTCGAATCCACTGGTGGGGCCATAGTGGCTCGCCGATTTATGGTGAAATGTTCACATGAGACGGGGGCTGAGGGCGAGACCTCGAGTTCGAACGAGGCCCCGCGGCAACATCATGCATCACCAGCGCGTCCGAGCGTCCACTTTGAATGAGGGCAATCGCACGAGGATGGAGCGATCGTGGATATGAGCTGGCGAGCCGTCCACCTCCGGGAGACGTACAGGGGCGCTCCAGGCGGGCATCGAGGGGACACGAAGTTCGATCGGCATCTGGAGTGCCTTTATGTGTCCATGACATGCCTGTGCATCTGTAACGCGAGCAGCTTGCCGGCACGTCGATTTAGCGGCTCCTTGCGGAGAGGTGCGAGGCGACCACGAGGAAGGATATGCACAAATGCAATCGCCCTCCATCTTGAATTGAAAGTGGTTTGCAAAATTCATCACCTCTTGATAGCCCATTTTATGCTACTGACCCGGGTATCGATGTGACGGTACTGAAGTGGTTTCATGCAGTGCGAAGAAGGATTTACCCATGACGACGGAAGCGACGACTCCAGATAGTCCTTCGGCCAGTTCCAACAACGTGGAAGTGCCGACCCAGAGGAGTGAAGACGAAAAGTTCGGCTTTCAAGAGGTCGATTATCCCGAACCTCACCAGGGTCGAACCAAAGAGCTCCTCCAGGAGCACCCCGAGATCAAGGAATACTTCGAGACGAACCCCTGGACGGCGGGCATCTGCCTCGGCGTCGTAGGGGCCCAAGTGGGACTCGCCGTCTACATGACGACCCAGCCATGGTGGGTCATCTTACTGGTTGCTTACTTCGTCGGCGCTTTCCTCAACAATGCGACCTACTCGATCATCCACGAAGCCGCCCACAAGCGCATCTTCCGGGGTCGGCTCTGGAACGAAATTGTCGGTTGGGTGGCCAACTTCCCTCAACTCCTCCCCACCTCGTCGAGTTTTCGGAACCATCACCTCAAACACCACCTCTACCAAGGCGATCCCGAGTACGATGCCGACCTCGCTTCTCCGGAGGAGGCCGAATGGGTCGGACGATCGACGTTCAAAAAAATCATCTGGCAGACCTTCTATCCGGTCTTTCAGGTCGCCCGCACCGCCAAGCTCGATGAGACCGACATCGAAATCATCGACAAGTGGGTGATCGGCAATCTAATCTCCCAGGTGGTGTTCCTCGGCACGCTCACCTACTTCGCCGGCGGTTGGGCCATCCTCTACCTCGCCCTCTGCTTCGTCTTCAGCATGGGCCTCCATCCGCTCAGTGCCCGACTCATCCAAGAGCACTTCATCGTCAAAGAGGATCAGGAGACCTACAGCTATTACGGCCCGCTCAACAAGCTGTCGCTCAACGTCTATCACCACAACGAGCACCACGACTTCCCGGCCGTGCCCTGGAACCACCTTCCGAAGGTTCGTGAGATTGCCTCGGACGTCTACGAAGAGGATCTCTACTATCATACGAGCCTGACGAGTCTCTGGTTGAAATTCCTCTTCGACCCTTCGATGACGCTCTACAACCGCATCGTGCGCGACTACTACAACGGGACCGTCGATCGCTAACCGACAGTCGAGTCCAAGACGGCGCGTTCCCTCCGCTGCATACGTTCAGTCGAATCCGATAGAGCCCTGCCCCCGATGATCGAGGGCGGGGTTCTAGTCGGATACGAGGGGGCGCGTGAGCACCTCCGTGTTGATCGTCAAGGTGCGTCTCGATGGACTCGTAGCGCCGGACCGTACACGTATCGACGATACGATCTTCGAGATGTCCACGTTGTTTATTGGGAGCTACAGGAGTAACCTGCCATGTTGATTGGAGAAACTCCAGAATCCCCCCGCATTTTCGACAACGAAATACTGGATCGCCTGACGCGCACGCACTGGCTGACGGTCCCCGGTCTCTATCTGCCCGCCATCGCGCTGCTGCTCTTGTACAGCGTCTCGTCCCTCGGCATCGGACTCTGGACGTCGCTGGGAATGGTCGTCGTCGGAGCGCTCGCGTGGACGCTGACCGAGTATTTCCTGCACCGGACCCTCTTTCATTGGATTCCAGAGGGAGACTGGGGCGACACGATGCACTTTTTCGTTCATGGCGTCCATCACGACTGGCCGGACGACAAGTACCGACTCGTCATGCCTCCAGCGGTAAGTCTGAGTCTGTTCGGGATCTTCCTGGCGTTTTGGACCCTCACCTGCGGTGCTTATGGCTGGGCCATCCATGCCGGGTTCACCTTCGGCTACATGTGTTATGATGTCATTCATTACATCATCCATCACCATAGCACGCCCTTCGGCTGGCTGAGCCGCCTCAAGAAACATCACATTTCCCATCACTTTCACCCGGACTACGAAGAACTTCGTTACGGGGTATCGACGCGATTCTGGGACTTCGTCTTCGGCACTGACGATTTGCCAGACGAGGATAAAGACTACACGCGCGAGAAAGTGCGCAACCGTCAAGACGACAGTTAACATCGACGAGTCCCGAATCTCGGTCGGATGTGACGGTCCGACGATCAACACGCACAGCGTCTAATACACCGCTAGCTCCGACATTCGGGGGGGCTCGGGCCCACCGCCCCCATCATCCTCTCTCGGTACGATTCATTCGAAGGGAACGAGAGCCGGACGACACCGGCTCTCTCCTCGTATGCCCTCTCTCCGTGGCAACCGAAGCGGCAGTCGAACGTCCCGGGCCTCGCCCTCGACATTGGGACGAACGATTGATTCATCGCTCTCGACTGGCCTTCGCGTCCGATCCCGGCCCGTTTACCTTTCGAGTGCTCCATTCTAACGTCGAATAGCGGGGGAGACTCGACTGTTGTCCGTCATCGAATCAAGCTGACTCGCGTGTGTCGAGTCGGCCGGTCGATTCGACGGCTCGTGTGACGCGCGCGACCGCCCTTCCACTCGAGGACATCTCCGGCTCCATGTCCAAACTCGCGCTCGATCCCGAACACATCGAACGTCCGAGGCGGGCCGCCTCGGTCATCGCCGATCAGATGGACGCTTTCATCCGGGAGCGTAGCACGGTCTCGGTGGAGCGCACGCTGCTGCGTCTTGTCGGCATCGATGGGGTCGACGACGAAGACGTTCCCCTCCCCAACGTGGTGGTCGAGGCCATCCGCGAGGCCAATCGTCTCGAGGAGGGCGTGATGCGTCCGCTGGCCGAGGCGGTTCTCCTGACGCGTCGCGACCCTCAGACCATCGCCGAAGCCATCGCCGAGGACACACTCCAAATCGACGAACTCGAATCGGCCCGGGAGCGAGAGATTCGACGCATCGGGGAGGAGCTGACCGAGGAGGCGCTGGATCGCATCGCCTCGAGTGTCAACGAACGCAACGAACGGCTCGCCGACTCCGAAGATCGGCCCG
>JAQCND010000620.1 GCA_028274765.1 Bradymonadaceae bacterium | reverse complement strand
GGATCCCTCGGGAGGCGCCGGCATTCCGATCGACCTCCAAGTGTTTCGCGATTTCGGTCATCACGGTCTCTCGGTCGTGAGCGCCGTCGTTGCCCAGAATACGTCCGGCGTTCACGGATTCGAGCCGGTCTCCGGGGGACTCGTGCGTGTCCAGATGCGAGGGATTCGAGACGATATTCAGGTTGCCGGCATCAAAATCGGGATGCTCCCGACGATCGACATCGTTCGTGCCGTCGCCAGCGAGCTCGAGTCGTTGGAAGACATACCCGTCGTGTGCGATCCCGTGCTCGTCAGCGGAAGCGGCGAGACCGAACTGCGCCGAACGGGAACGGTGCTGGCACTCCGTGAATCCCTCCTGTCGGCTCTCGACTGGCTGACGCCCAACGTGCCCGAAGCTGAAGCGCTCCTCGAGACCTCCATCAACGATCGCGACGATGCCGCTCGGGCCGCCGCCGAACTCCAGACACGCGGTCCCGAGGCCGTTCTGCTCAAGATGGGCCATCTCCCCGGCCGCGAGGAGCCTGAGACGTTCTCGGATCTGCTGGCCGTCGACGGCGAGGTATTCGACCTCGAGCCGCTGGAGGCGATCGAGACCGACGTTCGGGGCACGGGATGTCAGCTCTCGAGTGCGATCGTTTCGATTCGAGTGCAATCCTCCGAGCTCTCGGCTCGCGGGGTGGCCGAACGCGCTCGCCGCTACCTCAACGATCACCTGCATGACTCGCGCGAGTCCATCGGACGCGGACGCCCCGTCATCGTACGTGACTGACCGACATACGGAGTGTCTCCAGCTCCTGCTTCTTCGAAGCTGACCGGCCAGCAGGGACGCTCACATGAAGATGTACAGGAACACTTCCGAACATTATCACGTGTCGATGGGGCATGACGCCTCGTGGAGCGCCGGCATTCTCGCCGGCTTGGATAACAGAGCGGCTCGGGTGGCTTGCCTCTCCTGACTCCGCCCTGGTGTTACCGCTCCAACACGATATGACCCCGCCGCACCTCTCCCGACCAGCCAGGGGGGATGACCGTCGTCCCGCTGTACTCGGTGACAATGGCGGGTCCGTCGAGTGCCTCCCCGTCGTCGAGTGTACGGCGATCGAGGATGGTGGCCTCGGCGTCGCTCTCGGCAAATCCCACCGAAGCGTGCGTCGGCGGACGGGGCTCGGGTGCCTTGTCGCCCGCGGTCGTCTGAGTGTAGTCGAGCGGCTCGGAGCCGGGCTGAGAAGCGGTCAGACGCAATCCGACCAGTTCAATCGTGCGCTCCTCGGCGCGGTAGCCGTAGAGTGTCTCGTGCCGGGCCTCGAATCGTTCGCTCGGGTCCTCGGGAGCGTCGACGTCGGGATGCCAGTCGACGGGGATGTCGATCTCGTAACTCTGGCCCTCGTAGCGGAGCTGCGCGACGACCTCCAGATCGAAAGCTGCAAGCGACTCGTCCAGATCGCCGATGGCATCTCGAGCCAGATCGTCGAGGGCCACGCGAATCGCATCGGGCGAAGCGAGAGCCGTCTCCAGTGGTTCGAGGATCGTCCGAGAGACGAGACGCTGGAAATCGGCGTGCAACATGCCGTAGGCCGACAGCACCCCGGGACTGCGTGGAATCAACACGCGCGGCATGTCGAGCGCCTCGGCGAGCCGACACGCATGCAGCCCTCCCGCCCCGCCGAAGGAGACGAGCGTGAAATCGCGCGGGTCGTAGCCGCGCTCGAGTGAGATGACTTTGAGAGCTCGGATCATCTTGGCGTCGGCCACCTCGAGGAGGCCTCGAGCACACTCTCGGATCTCCAGGTCGAGCTGATCGGCCAGCGACTGGACTGCCTGCTCGGCTGCGTCCGGGTCGAGCGACATGCGTCCTTCCAGAAAATGACCCGGTCGAATGCGCCCGAGCACGACGTGAGCGTCGGTGACAGTTGGTTCGGTACCGCCGCGCCCATAACAGGCGGGGCCAGGTTCAGCCCCCGCGCTCTGTGGCCCGACCCGAAGCCCTCCGCCCGGATCGACATGGGCGATCGAGCCCCCCCCGGCGCCGACAGTGTGAATGTCGATGACGGGAACGTGGACGGGGAGCTCGTCGATGTCGGCCTCGGTGGTGAGGCTCAACTCGCCGTCACAGAGACTCGCGTCGGCCGATGTCCCTCCCATGTCGAGCGAGACGATCTGCTCGAAGCCGAGTTCGCGAGCGGCGGTCTGCGCCCCCACGACGCCGCCGGCTGGCCCCGACAAAATAGTATGGACGGGATACTCGGCGGCGTGATCGATGTCGACGCGTCCCCCACTCGACTGCAAAATTTCGATTGATGGCGTCTCGACACGATCCCGGAGCGTGTGGAGATATCCCTTCATGACTGGCGCGACGTAGGCGTTGACACAGGTCGTCGAGGCGCGCTCGTACTCGCGGAATTGGGGGATCACCTCGTGGCTGGACGAGACGTGAAGGTCGTCGAATCGAGCCTTCAGCGCCTCGACGACGCGGCGCTCGTGTCGGGGATGGGCATAGGCGTGAAGCAGGCAAACGGCGATAGCGTCGCAGTTACGGGCCTCGATGGCCTTGCAGAGCCGATCGAGCTCCGCATCACCGAGTTCACGGACGGTCGATCCGTCTCGAGCGATGCGCTCGTCGACTCCGAAACAGCGCGAACGGGGGACGAGAGGCAGCGGACGCTCGACCGCCAGATCGTAGAGGTCGGGGCGCTGTTGACGCTGGAGGACGAGGATGTCCTCGAACCCCTCCGTGGTGACAAAGCCCAGTCGGGCACCTTCGCGTTCGAGCAGGGCGTTGGTCGCCACCGTCGTGCCGTGCACGAGGGGGAGTGAGGCCTCCCGGTCGCCGGCGACTTCTTCGACACCGTCGGCGATGGCGCGCGACGGGTCCTCGGGGGTCGAGAGGAGCTTGTAGAGGACGAGTGTGCCGTCGTCGCGACGCCGGATGACGTCGGTAAAGGTGCCGCCGGTATCGACCCCGATCATGGCTGGACCTCGTATGAGAGTTGGTTTCAAACCATATAGTCTCGAACGGACTCCTGCACTTCTTTTGGAAGTAGGCTCCCAACCGTTCTGGCTCGACGGGCGAGACGCTTTGAAACGGGTTCAAGGTATCGTCTCGTGCGGGGGATCAAAGCTCGTGTCACGACGTTTTCGACGCTACCCGACGCAACAAAACCGCCGATCGCGCCGACGATCATCGATGAGGGGGGGAGCGGCGAGCTGTCAGGGGTTTGGAAGGAGTGTCGCCGCCCGACCGGGAGGCTATCGCCCCCCGGGACTCCCCTCGAGCAACTGGCCGGTTTACGGCGGGAGGCGCACGCGCGGGTGCGCCGGTGGGACCCACATGGGGACGTGTACCTCGAGGCGCCACGATGCCCCCGAGGTGCGAGGCCCCGCTCAGGGAAAGACGCCGCGCTCGGTGTAGACGTCGTTGAGGCGATCGAGCGCCACGGCAAAGGCGGCCGTGCGATTGTCGACATCATGCTCACGGGCGAAGGCGCGCATCTCGTGGAAGGCGCGCTTCATCATGAAATGCAAGCGACTGTCGACCTCCTGGAGTTGCCAGGATTCGGAGCGCTTGTTCTGCACCCACTCGAAGTACGAGACCACCACGCCGCCGGCGTTGGCGACGACGTCGGGAATGACCTCGATGTCGCGATCGGCGAGGACGGGCTCGGCTTCGAGCGTCGTCGGGCCGTTGGCGGCTTCGATCACCAGATCGCAGTCGAGCGACGATGCCACGTCTTCATCGACCTGGAGCTCGAGCGCGGCCGGAATGCAGATGTCGCAATCGAGGCCCCAGAACTCGTCGCCGTCGATCGACTCCGCCTCCGGGTAACCGGCGATGCCGCCGTTGTTTTCGACATGCTCGTTGAGCTTTCTCGGATAGATACCATCCCGGTTCATGATCGAGCCGGTGTGGTCCTGGACTCCGACCAGCACGGCTCCCAGCCGGGAGAGAATCCGCGCCGTGTGACTCCCGACGTTGCCGAAGCCTTGAAGGATGTATTCGCAGCCGTCGAGGCGCACGCCGCGCTCGTCGGCCCACTCCTGAATGCAGTAGACCACGCCCTGACCGGTGGCTTTCTCGCGACCTCGGCTTCCGCCCGAGGCGATCGTCTTACCCGTGACGATGCGGCGCCGAGCGTTCTTGCTCAGCTGATTGTGCATGTTCATGTACGTATCCATCATCCAGACCATCGTCTGGCCGTTGGTCCCCATGTCGGGAGCCGGGATGTCGTATTCGGGCCCGATGTTGGTCCCGAGGTCGTGGGTGAAACGTCGCGTGATGGACTCGAGTTCGTCCCCCGAATGATCATCGGTGACCATCCGAATGCCCCCTTTGGCGCCGCCGAAGGGGATTTCGAGCAAAGCACACTTGTAGGTCATGACCGAGGCGAGTGCCTTGATCTCGCCGAGCGTGACGTCGTGGTGGTATCGTATCCCGCCCTTGTAGGGCCCCATGATGTTGTTGTGCTGGATACGATATCCGGTGAAGAGGCGATAGTCCCCGTCGTCCATCTGAACGGGGAAGTTGACGATGATTTCATTTTTCGGCTCGCTCAGGATCAGCTCCACGTGGTTTTCGAGATCCACGTGCTCCATTGTCCGCGCGAGCTGCGTCTGATGGATACGATAAAATTCGTTTCCGTCCTCGACCTCTCCCCCTTCCGGGTCGGTCTCGGTATCCGCGTCTCGCCGTCCGCGTTCGCGCTGGGCCGTCGTTTCGGTCTCGGCCTCGCGCCCGAAATCTGTCGTCACTTCATCCGCCATCGTTCCGTATCCTCGCGTCGTCTGAATCCATCTCGGCGAGATCGCCTCGTCGAGACTAAAGAGCAAGACAGATGGACTGTCTTCTCAATGGGCGGGCGACCTCGAATCGAATTGTCGTTCGAATGATATCGTGTCGCTGGCGGCAACTCGCCGTCCTCGAAGGGGGCGAGATGGCGCGCACAGCGGTCGATGTGGATGTAACAGCGCCACTCAACCCCGTCAAGATGGGGGATCGAGCCGTTTGTATCGGGAGAGACGCCCCGATCGAATGAAGCCAGCCCGTCCAACGGAGATAGAATCCCCGGGGCCACCATCGACCTTCCGCCGGGCGATCTCCGTCGGCCGAAGGGAACACACAACATAGACCGTTGGCGTCGGCGTTTGCGAATCGACCGACATCGCCCCTGTCTCCGATCGGATGGTCCGGCCCCTGGAGCGAACACCAGAGACGAGCTCATCTACCGTCTCGAGGTGTCAGGCATGGTCAGGAGGCATCCCCCGATGAGCCGCCATCGATACCTCGGGAGCTGGTATCGTCATCGCTGGGACCGGTGTCGGACGAAGACGTGGCTCCGGACGTTCCAGAGGAATCGGAGGGCGAGGCGTCGGGGGTGATGGCCCGTATCTTCCAGGCTCCGGGATCGAGTTTGTCGAGACGATACGTGACAGCACGCGGGGCCGACGAGCCGTCGGACGACTCGAACGTGTAATGCACTCGCACCGTCGCGGTGTTGGTACCACGAGCGTACGTCGCGTTCCGGATGTCGATATTGCCCCGCTTCAACCAGGCGTGCTCGTCGACGAACGTCTTGAAAGCACTACTGTTCTGTTCGTTGCGATAGCTGTTGCTCATCCACTGTCGATACGCTCGAGACGTCTTGTTCTCGGCGAGTGTCGAGTGGAATTGTTGCACGACCTGCCCCGCGGGTTCGTTGGCGAAGACTCGCTCGCGGCGCTCGATCGAGAGACTATCGACACGATGAGACTGAGTTTCGACACTCGAGGACCTGGATGGAGCCGAGACCACCTCGAGCGAGAGCGCGATCTTGTCGCTGGAGATATCGGGATGCGTCAATCCAAAGGCCACCTGATACCGATTCGGCGCATCCTGTTCCCGGGAGACGACATTGACACGCTGGAGGTGGACGCGTGCCTCCCCCAGCATGTCCCGATGCTCCTCGAACTGAGCCCGAAACTCCTCGAATGTCGTCTCGTCCTGATATCGTTCGGAGACATTCGACCAGGCACGTTCGTATCGAGTCGAGGCGACGTCGCGAGCAAACGATAGCCCCGTGTTGAGCACCTGACGTTGTTGTTGGGCGACTTCGCGACAGCACGAGACCGTCTTGTATGCCCCAAAGGCCAGGGCGACCCCACCGATCAGGAGCAATCCGAAACATCCCACTCCTATCCAGACCCAGATGCTGCGCCCCTCCCCTCCCACATTGCCCTCGGGCTCGAAGTCACTCGGGGGATCGAACGACTCGTCTCCCATCGGTTCCCTCCTGTGAAGTCTCGTTATCGAACAAACGTGATCTCCGGCCCC
>JAQCND010000615.1 GCA_028274765.1 Bradymonadaceae bacterium | reverse complement strand
CTGTGTTCGTTTTGGCGTCTCTCCTCCGATCGTACCGGTACCTTCCGAACCCCCGGAGGGGGTAGTAGCGTTTAAACGTTGTTTCATCGACCTCGGATATCGAGCCCCCCGATCGGCCGGCGAGGCGCATCTCTTTCGAAGGGCAATGGCCAGCCCTTGGCGTGCTTTGATACTTCTATGAAGTGAGCGTCGCCCGACTGGAGACCTCCTTACCATGCGAGTGCTCTGAGTCTCTGACGGTACCTGCCATGCCGCATCCCTCGACGATGATACGAGGCCTCGAGTCCTTCGGGGAGGGGACCCCTCCATGGGGCCATCTTCCACGTAACCTGGTGAAGTTCGCCGGCCTTCTTCTGCTGACATGGGGGCTCCTGGGGGGGGCATCCGACCTTCAGGCACTCTCCGACGGCGCCAATCAGGTTGCGTGCGCTCCCGAGGCGAGTCCGGGCCGGCTCACGTGCATCGAGGCGGATGGCACGGTTCGGTGGGAACGGATCCATCCCTCGCTCTGGGGAGACCAATGGTCCGCCGACACGGACGAGACGTTTCGGGAGCGGTCCGACGCCCAGCACACGCCCGATGTGGCAGTCGCCAATGCGCGGATCTTCTATACGGTCGGGCCAGACGTCATCGAAGTCGACCCCGAGGAGGGGAAGATCACCGACCGAGCCCGGTTCCCCGCCCCCATTGCCACACTCGAGGCCGGCAAAGACGATACGCTTCTCATCGAACTCGAGCTCGAAGACGCCATCGAGGTGCCCGCGCCGATGGGATCCGACGCGCGCTCGATGACCTCGGAGACCTCACTACCCGATACGTTCCAGCTCCGTCGGAGTCCCGACGAGCTCCGGAGCCCACCTCAGACGTTCTGGACCCTGGAGCGGCGATTCGACGTCATGAAAGACGCCGAACGATGGGGACGTGCCCTCGTGCCCGCCTTTCCCGACGTCGACGATCTCTCCCAAGCTCGAGCCGATCGTCTCATCAGCCGCTTCGAACGAGCTCGCCGTCGAGATTCCACCAACCCCTTCTACTCGGAGATGATCGGACGGGTCCATCGCATTCGCGGCCAGTCCGAGGCCGCCCGGCGCGCCTTCGAACGCGCCGCGAAGACCGAAGAGGCCGTCTGGGAGGATCTCATCCGGCTGTCGGGACGTATGTCGAAAGCGGGCGTCTCCGAAGAGATCACGCAGATGGCCTACGAGCGAGGCATGGCGAAGATACAGACGATGGGACTGACCCCCGAGCGCATCCAGTCGCCCCTGGTCACCTCGGCGATGCTCCTGTGGCCCGGTGGAGACAAGCACCCTGTCCACCGGTCGATTGACGACAACGAGCCCGAACGGGCTCACCGATACTCGCGACAGCTCGCTCGCCTGGCTCCCTTCATCGAGGGCGGCGCCCCCGCCTGGTCGGCGCTCGCCGACTGGCTTGAACAACGCGGTCGGGTCGATGTCGCCGAAGAGTGGCACGATCGAGCCGAACGCAACCGCCACATGCGCGAGGGCTACCTCCGCGACACGCTCGAGGAGCTCGACCCCCTCATGCTCGCCGTCGCCGCGAGCCTCATCGCCCTCGTACTCATCTGCTTCGTCGCAGGTATTCGTGGGGGGCGCATCCGTCGGCGCGAGCGAGCCGCCTCCGAGTCCGATCGAGATGGACGAACATCGTTTCTCCACGTACGCCGACGGGATCTCCTCGGCATAGCATGGATGGCCCTCCTCGCCGTGGGGCTGAGTTATAGCTGCCAGGTTCGCATCGACCTCCTCACGACCCATTTGCTCCCCGTGACGCACGAGCTCGCCGGGGACAGTCTGGCCGCCCCCCAATCGGAGGCCTGGCTCGACGCGATCGCTGACAGCCCCGCCCAACGCACACTCCTCGACACGGCCCGGAGCGAACAGCGCGCCCTCGAGACGGGCGAGTCGTTTCCCGACATCACTGAACGCGAACAATCCACTGTCCAACTCCTCATCGACGCCATGCGGACCGATGCCCAACAGCGACCGCTGAGACGTCTCCAGCACGGAACGGCCCCGTTCTACATCCCCCGCTTCGAATCCGAGCCCTTCTCCGATGAGCTCAACATCGAGGTGACACCCATTGGGATGCTCCCCCTGTTGACCTTGCTGATCGTCCTCGCGGTCGCGATCGTCACCGGAGCGGCGGCTGGCTATCTCGCCCCCGAGCGCTGGAGCACGTGGTGTCTGCGAGTCGTGCCGGGGGGCACCACCAATATCGCTCCCTTTGGCGGATTCGTCATGATGGTCGTCATCGCCGGTCTTCTCACCTGGTTGGGCCTGGGCACCTACATCCACCGAACCGCCCTCCCCTCCATGCACAGCTATTTCGGAGTCTCAACGATCGCTTCGGACCCTGACCCTCCCTCGATGCTTGGGCTCTGGATCGGCGTCGCCGCAGCTCTCGTCGCCCACACAGCGGCCGCCTACTCGGAGGCCAACTGACTCCGCAATATGGCTCGTCGCATGTTCCGAGCGAGTCGCCGAGTCGACAGCCTCTCCGCCCTGTCGTCGATCGCCCCAATGCCCCATCGAATCGAGAGTCCTCTCGGGCTCGAGGGACGTCGATACTTCAGACTTTTCCCCGCTCCCGGCCGAAACGATGGTCAAAGAGATCGAGGAGTGTCGTTATAGTGAAGGGGCACACGTGTTCGTTTTCGCGTATGCTCCCCGAAATCGCGTCTGTCTTCCAAGCCCCCGAAGGGAATGGCAGCATCTAGCTCCCGGCGTGAACCCGGAGGTTTCAGGCGTCACACCTCCTCCGATCCGAGCCCCGAAGTACGGGGGCGCTCCAGAGGGTGCCCATCATGGCTGACTCCCCTTTGGAGCGCTTTGATGCCTGCACCTGGCTGGCATATCGCTTCAGAGCCATGCCGAGACGAACGTACTCGACATCGGGCGAAGCGAAGACGTGTGGCGACTCGCCCCCGAGCGGGGCTGTCGGGGTCGATCGCCTGAATATCGACGAAAATCGGCCATCGCACCGGTTCGAGCGACGTTTCCCGTATAAAAGTCGAGGATCTCGCCGGTTCGATAGACGTTTCACGTACAAAAATTGAAGATTTCGCCGGTCCGATGGATGTTTCCCATATGGGAATTCAAAAAAATAGATGGCTCGACGTTTCATTCCCATACGGGAATCGAGCGTCGGACCCGCGCGATCGGCGATTTTTACATGGGAATCGAGCGTCGGACCCGCGCGATCGATGATTTTTGAGTGGGAAAGACGTATTGAACCGGGGAGACGCCGACATGTCGGCGGGGATGGAGCCTCCGTGGTTGGACCATACACCACAGGGCGATCGCATTAGAGTTCTTCTCAGCGTTCAACCTCGCCAAGTCTTTCGATTTTCTGGCGTTCTACGCCAGATAGTTTCCCCTCGAGCCTGAGTTGCTTCGCCGCTCCAAGCCGGCGAGGCCGCCGGTGCTCCGAATGGCGTCGAAGGGTCGATGCGTTCGAGCCTCCCTTGAAGCGCCTTTATATTTCTTTGAAATGAGCGGCCCCGCTGGCAAGTCGGCGAGCGACTCCTTCTGGGGAGGAGTGAGGCGACCACGAGGGAGGAAACGTTCAAATGCGATTGTCCTCCCATGCACCATGTGTTCGAGGGAGCATCGGGCTCGACTTGGCCCTGTCGAGCACAGTCGTTCGTCTCGTCCCCTCGGTTCAGGGGCGATGAGCACGAGCGATGTCACTGTCGCCTCGCTCCTCTCTCGCACCACGCATGGCTCTCCCCCCGCTCGCTTCACTCTCCCGCCTGGAAGACGAAGGATTTCTGGACGGTCACCGTGCCGCCCTTGGGCTTCTGGAACCGGATCCGTCGAATGGTGTTGACCACGCACTCGCCGACGCCTCCGCCAACGGAACGGGTCTGTACGCGACTTCGGGTGACCCGACCGGCCTTGCCGATCGTGAACTGAATGACCGCCTTGCCGGAGGCCTCGGAGTCGACCTCGAGCTGGTTTTCGTAGCAGCGCTGGAGGCGACCGGCGTAACGATCGAGCGCACGGCTGATGGCGTCGGGGTCGAGCTCGCTCGTGCCCACCGGATCGGCGCAATCCTTGATGTCGACATGGGCTCGAACCTCGTCCTCTTGCTTGTCGCCGGTATCGACACCGTCCTCACCATCGCGAGCCCCCGATGACTTGCCGATTCCTCCGATACCCTTCGTCTCACCGGTGCCGTCGGCTTCGGCGCCGCCGCTCATGCCGAGATCGTTCGAGTTGCTTCCCGCTTCGCGAGTGACGCCGTCGGCATCGGCGAGCGCCTCCTCCATTTGCTCGTCGGCCACGCCCTCGCCCAGTCGATCGGCGATGGTCTCGCCGTTGCCATCGGCGGTGCTTCCGATCTGGCCGAGAATCGTCTCATCGCGGACGTTCTCGGCGATCTTCCGGTCGCCGGAAGACTTATCGTCGGAGGAGGATTTATTCGAATCGTTTATGATCGTCGGCGGATTCGGCGGATTTGTTTCGTCGGTGGGTCAAAATCGTGACTTGTGGCGCCGTCTGGAGAGGTCGAGCGTCCTCGGAAAAATCTACCGCGACGACACGATCAGACCGGTCGCAAGGAGGAGGGAGACGACCCGCGCGGCGGGCATCGACAGGTAGGCAACGAGCAGGACGACGATCGCCGTACCCGCCGGGACGGCGAGGGCCGTGGTCGAGTCGCGGCGGAGAAAGTCCCAGACGAGAGCCGTGGCACCGGCGAGTGCGAGTCCCCCTCCAATGGCTGTACCAGCACGAAGAGCAGCAGCGCCCCAGCCGCCGCCGAGTCCGTCGATCAGCAGGACGAGTCCGGCATAGGGGAGCGTCAACAGCAGGACCTCGCGCGTCGCCACCAGCGAGGCGGCGGCGGAGACGTCGCGGTCGCCGACCGGCAGGGCGTCGGCCACCTCGGGATGCATCGTCGGGCCCACCAGCCTCGCCCAGGGATTGGCGATCGTCGCGGCGGCGATGGCCGGGGCGGCGGCGACGATCCAGCCGGGGACGGCGGCGCGACTCCACTGTGCCAACGCCAGGGCCGCGAGGATCCAGCCGATGGCGTACGAGTAGCGCATCAGGGCGTAGCGGCGCCCGTACTGGAGGAGCATCGTCCGAAAGAGGCTCCGGGC
>JAQCND010000614.1 GCA_028274765.1 Bradymonadaceae bacterium | reverse complement strand
CGAATGGAGGCGACCTGACGGAGGTCGAACCGTGAATGTGTTGCTTATACCTCTAATGCGATCGCCTTGGGGATATCTCAGGGCAATCGCATAAGGATTCGCGTTCGGTGGCTACAGGCACTCAAAACCGGTCAATCGGCGCGAAAACGGCGAGAACAGCTGTATATTCATGCCATCGTCGGTCTCAAAGTGCCTTCTTGTGACAAAAGGCTCTAATGCGATCGCCCTGGGGGTATCTCTTCGCTGGTTTACAAGGCCAGACCCGTTGCGTAACGATTGAGAGAGATGCGTGGCCTGCGCACAGTGCGATCGAATATGTCCAGTCACCTCGGGTATGGCGCAAACTCGATGAACAAGGAGACGATCGACATCATCCGAGTCGGGGCGATCGAGTTCGAGGTTCCCGTACTCGAGTTCGGTTCCGGCGAGCCGCGTATTTTGATTGTGAGCGGCATTCACGGCGACGAGATCGAATCTCTCTTTGCCGTCGATCGTCTCCTCTCGAACCTCGAGATCACGAACGGCCGCGTCGACGTCATCCCATCGGCCCATCCCCTCGCTCAGGTATTTACCCAGCGGACGTCGCCGCTCGACGGCATCGATCTCAATCGCAATTTCGACCGGCGGGGCGCTCGACGCGCCCTCTCCGACCAGACCGCCGATGCGCTGATGGCGCGCTTCGAGACGTACGACTTCGTCATCGATCTCCATACGCTCCACAACCGCGCTCCGGCCGTCTGTATTTATATTGACGGAGGTCACCAGACGCTTCGCGATCGAGCCAAACGCGCCATTCGCCAGTTTCAGCCCGATATCGCCTGGCACGCCAACCTCGAGCGCACGCCCGAGACGCCTCGCAACTTCGACGGCTATCTCGGGCCGTGGCTGCTCGCCCACGATATTCCCAACATCGTCATCGAGATGCCCCGGGATTACCACCGCGACGACGAGCGGCTCCACCGGGTCCGCCGAGGCATCGAGCGCATTCTCGCCGACTGGGGCGTCCTCGAGCGGCCCGGCGAGCGGACGCCCGACGAGAACATCCCGATGTTTCGACGTCACAAGCGGTCTATCGACCGCTCCGGGTTGTTCGAGCCGGAGGCTGCACTCGGCGATCGGATCGAATCGGGCGACGTCGTGGGGAGCCTGACGTCGACGACGACCTTCGAGACCCAGCCCGTCCGAGCCGAGCGAGAGGGACGAGTCATGATGTTGAGCGATCGTGACTTCGTCGTACCGGGAGATATCATTTTGAGTGTCGGACAACAGACGGGTGTCCTATAATGTGATGGACGGCGCCTGTGTCTTCGAAGGCGACGACGTCCGGCACCCATTTCATCTTTTCTTCGTTGATCACGCCAAGCGATATATTCATGCATTCGGATGACATTACCCCAGACAAAGTGGCCGAACTGGTCGACAGTTTTCGCATGCTCGACACTTCGTCGCCTCTGACGATCGACGAATGGTCGGAGGGATTCGAGCGGCTCGAGGCCAAGCTCGTCGTCGGGACCGACCGCGACATCGGCCGCGACGAGGGTTACCCGGAACAGCGCGTCGCCTTCACGGCGCCCCAAGTGTCGGCGATGATCGAGGGATTCGAACGGGCCGACCTCGATCTCGAGTTGGACGTACAGGTCGTCGAAGATGCCGGCACCCAGGCCGGTCAACCGGATTCAGTCTACCTCGAGGCGGGCGCCGAGACCATCTCCAAAGACGCCATCCACGAGACGGATCTCGACGTCTTCGTCGCCCTCAAGGAGCCGAGCGACTATGAGGGAGCTGCCCCCGGTGACCGCCCCTTCTTTCGCATCGGCGCCCTCCACACGGGCAAGGAGTCGAACGCCCTGAGGAATCTGCTGCGCCGCAAGCGTGCCGCCGTGCTGGATGGCTCCTCGATCGGCTTTCCCGACGACGGCGACATCCCGATTCGGGGCGCCATGTCGGAGTTTGCCGGCACGATCGCAGCGGAGCGCGTCGCCGAACACGTCCGCGAATCGTCAATTCTCGGCTCGCGAGGCCCCGACCGTCCGGTGGCCGTCGTCGTCGGCGGAGGTCGCGCCGGCATCGCCGCCGTCGAAGTCCTCCGGTCGGCGGGACTCGACGTTCACCTCTGCGAACAACCCCACCAGGAAGCCAAGGTCCGCACGCTTCGCGACGAGGGTCGCATCGCCGACTACCATCTGACCGGCCCC
>JAQCND010000611.1 GCA_028274765.1 Bradymonadaceae bacterium | reverse complement strand
CAGCGAAATCATCCGGAGCTCGCGTACGGTCTTCTGGAACGGTCCGCTCGGGCACTTCGAGCGCGAACCCTTCTTCGAGGGCACGTTCGAGATCGCTCGCACGCTGGCTTTTGCGCCACCCCACACCGTCGTGGGCGGAGGGGATACGGCAGCCGCCGTACGCGAATCCGGAGTCGCCGAGCAGATCGACCACGTCTCGACCGGAGGCGGAGCATCCCTACAACTGATCGAGGGGACACCTCTTCCGGGACTCGAAGCCCTCCATCCGCGCCATCGCTTCGATTGAGCCCCTCCTCTGAAGCTGGGGCGCCTCTCGAAACTGCACGTCCCTCTCGAGGCGGGGCTCGGTGCATCCGAAGACTCGAGGTCGCCGACATGGAGGCGATATCGTATCGGTGTCACTGTCAGACGAGATTGGTATTGCAACTCACTCTGGACATCCCATGCGTACTCCGATTGTCGCCGGTAACTGGAAGATGAACAAGCTCCTCGACGAGGCCCGCGGCCTCGCCGGAGATGTCGCCGAGGCCTCCGGAACATTCGAGCACACCGAACTGATCCTCTCCCCCACCTACGTGGCCCTCCCGGCCCTCTCCGAGATCCTCTCGGGCACCGACGTCGGCCTCTCGGCCCAGAATGTTCACTGGACCGAACAGGGTTCCTACACGGGTGAAGTCGCCCCGTCGATGCTCGAGGAAATCGGCTGCACACACGCCATCATCGGGCACAGCGAGCGCCGCCAGTACTTCGGTGAGACCGACGTCTCGGTCAATCGCCGGGCCCGAGCGGCGCTCGAACACGACTTGACGCCCATCATCTGCGTCGGCGAATCGCTGGCCGAACGTCAAAACGGCGAGACAGAGCTGAAGATCAAGCTCCAGGTGCGTGCCGCCCTCTCGGAGGTCGATGCCGGCGATGCTCGAGATGTCATCTTCGCGTACGAACCTCTCTGGGCCATCGGCACCGGCGAATCCGCCACGCCCGAGCAGGCTCAGGAGTCGCTCGCCGCAATTCGTGGGCTGCTGGCCGATATCTACGACGATTCAGTCGCCTCGTCGGTTCGCATCCTCTATGGAGGCAGCGTCAAACCCCACAACATCGATGAACTCATTCAGGGTCCCGATCTCGACGGCGCCCTGATCGGGAGCGCGAGTCTCGAATCGGAGAGCTTTCTGTCCATTGCGCGATCGGTCGAATCGTGGGCCGAGTGAGGCCCGCGAGCCTCGTCGAGGTCTCGGGGCCACGGGGCGAGATCGGAACTCTCGTCATCGCCCCGAGTGGCCCGTTTGGCCGTCGTTCCTCCGGCTGTCGGAATGAAACGAGGCTCGCATCCCTTTGCATGTTGGCCAAGACGATCCGCGGGGTCTCGCCTCTCCCGCGCCATCGCCCCTCCAACCCCTCTTGAGCCGTGAGCATGCGACTCGACCCCTTCCGCGATTTCGAGCACGGAGAGACGGTCTCCGAACTCGGATACGATATCGTCATTTTGCGCCGCAATCTCGGCCTCCTCCACATGCCGACCGGCGAGCTCGTCGCCTGCGATCCGCTCAATGGGATTGAGACGTCCCCCTTCGAGACGACGCTCGAGGCGGGGGACTATCCCGTAGTGCTCTTCGTGGCCGAACTGCGCGACGAGACCGTGCCCGCTTACGCGATGCTCCAGATCAAAGAGAGCGATCCCATTCGATGGGAACGGGCCAGCATCGACGAAGAGGACGACGATCCCCTCGGGTCGGATGACGAAGGCTACCCGGTCGACAGTTCGCTGGGCTGTTTTATGGATGGCGCCACTGCTAAGGCGCTGATGGATTACTCGCATTCGGTCATGCCCGAGGACAACGAGTTTCGCCGTGCTCTTCGCGGTCGCGTGCGGCGGCGGCTCGAACACGGCTGCGGTTGGGCCAATCTCGACCTCAAGACCGAGGCCAACGTCCCCCAAGTGCCCGACGGGTTCAACGTCGTTGCCTTCGATGCCGGCTACGGACCCGGCATTTACTCGACGTACATGGGGCGCGACGCCGATGACGAATTGACCCGGATCGTCACCGATTTCGAAGTGCTCGAGTTTCGGTTCAACACGTTTCCGTGGGGCGGAGGGCGTAACGGCTGAGGGAGAGATTCGGTATCGCCTGTCGTTTGAGACGGGCGTCGGGATACGACCCGATGCGGCGCGTGGCGGCGAGATACGCATCTCCCCATGTTCCCTCCTGGCGCGTCTTTATGCTTCTACGAAGTGCGTGCACGCGCTACCCGCCGCAGGCCGGCCAGTCGTTCGAGGGGAGCGTCCCACCGCGATAGCAGCGGTGTGTTCGGCGGCGAACTCCTTCCATGAACCTCGACAGCTCGCCGCTTCCCCCTCGTCGATGATCGTCGGCCCGGACGGGACCCATGTTGCGGACCGACCGGTCTATCGGAGGGAAAAACGTCTGGATCCGCATCTTGCGGTCGTTCGAGCATCGACTCGAACGGCAGGAGTCTCGCCTCCAGCGGAGAGCGAAGCGGGGGGGGGCTGGAAGTCCAGGGCCAGAGACTTATCCTGACGATGACGATTCGAGCACGATTGCGATCGATATTCATTGCTTCCATGTGTCATATCGCCACCAGGAGGTCCGTCTGTGGGGACCCATTCGCTGACGTGTCCCGTGCTGTATGTCCCTCGCCTCTTGCGTCGTCCCCAGGGAGACGAACCCGGTTTGTCGATCGGGTCTTTGCAGAGACTTCTCGACTTGCTCGACGATGCAGAAGTTACGCCCCCGGCCGTGACGGGCTGGATGGCCGGACATCTCTCAATTGCTTCGCTCGGAACTCCCTTCGTGATCGCGACGTCCGAAGTGCGCCCTAGGCCCCTCGGCACCTGGGCTCGCCTCCTCGCCAACCGAGGATGGAGCTCGCTGTTGTTCTGTACCTCGGAGACCTTCACCGGGGATGGACCGCTGGCTCCGAGTGCCCTGCCGATACTGACGGGTCACGGGGTTGCCATTGCGAGCCGGGGATGTCGGGGCGAGCCCCTCGTCGGCCAGGAGGTCGGTCATCTTCGGCGCGAATTGACGGAGAGTCGCGAGCAATTCACCCGGCTCGCCGGTTATCCCGTTCGCGTCCTCGCTCCCGTTTCGACCCCCACGGGGCGCGCGATCGACGGTCTGGTCGCACGAGAGGCCCGGCGGGCGGGCTACGAGATCGCGCTTCGACCGGGACGACGCGCCCGCCAGACCTTCGAGCGCGACGATACACTGCGGGGGCTGGAGTATCTGACCTGCTATGCCTCGGACGACCCCGAGGAACTGGCACGATGGGTGACCGGTTCGACAACCGATCGCGCCTGGACTCAACTTCGACGGCTCGCCGATGCCCCCCGACGTCTCTGGTCGCGGGTCACCGAGGGGCGAAAGCAGTGAAAGGCGTATTCCAGACGCGACTGCTCAGAGAAACAACAGATAGACGATCACGAGGATCTGGATCACCAGAATCAGGGCCAGATAGATGACGACCGACATCGGGGCCCGAACCGGTTCTTCGCCGAATAAAAGCCAGATCGTCCACTCGACAGGTCCCCTCGGCTCCGAACGCTCTCGGGAAGTCAAGGCCCTGTCCTCTGGCGAGTCGGAGGGAGTCATGCCCTCCTCGTCGAGATGACGCCCCGGCACACAGGCAGTTGTGAGCGCGGCCGAGCGGTCGAGCTCGGCTCGTATCGTCTCGAGCTGCTCCCGGACGTCGGCTGCTCCCGGTAGCCGATCGTCGGGATCCTTGGCGAGGAGACGCCGGGTCAAGTCGACCCAGCGATCCGGTACTCCCTCGGCGACTCGGCTCTCGAGGTCCGGAAGTTCCTTGCATTTGTGGGCTCGCATCAGCTCGAGTTCGTGTTCGGCCTCAAAGGGAGGTTCGCCGGCGAGCGCCGTATACGACAGGACGCCGAAACTGTAGAGGTCGTTGGCGGGCGAGGGCGGCTCCCCGTCGACGAGTTCGGGGGCGACGATGGCCGGGGTGCCGGGAACTTCTCCGCTCTTGGTGACATCCCAGCGATCGCGGGCATCGATGGGTTTGGCGACCCCGAAGTCGAGGACGGTGACTCCGAGCCGACCGTCGGCCTGAGGCGTGAGCACGATGTTGTCGAACCAGAGGTCGCGGTGGACGATCTGGCGATCGTGAGCTTCGGCGAGGGCACTACTCGTATCGATGAAGACCTCGAGGAGATCCAAGAGGCTCAAAGTCGAGCGCTGGAGCATCGCGTCGAAGGGGTCGCCTTCGATATACTCCAGGGCGAGATAGCGCAATCCACCGGCATCTCGTCCGGAGTCAATCAGAGAGACGATGTTGGGGTGTGAGAGCCGCGAGAGGACCTCGATTTCGCGTTCAAAGCGGCGCCGTGCCTCGGGGTCCTCCGACAACGTGGGACGCAGCATTTTGACCACGACGGGGCGATCCGCCGATAGCTGGCGTGCCACGAATAGAATCCCCATCCCTCCCATGGTCAGCGTCTCCTCGAGCCGAAACCGCCTCTCGAGTGTGCGCCCAATCAGCGACTGGGGCGCATCGATGGGCTGAGTATCGGGGGAGGGTGATGTCTCGGTGTACTCTCCATTCATTCCGGTGGTACCGGACTCGAGCCTCGTCGGTCTACGAGAGTTAGGGTAAATCGAAGTCGCTGGACATCCAACCTCGAGCCCTGAGCGATCCCCCCACAAAAAAAGCGGCGGGCCGCCAGAGGCGACCCGCCGCGAGAACATGTCACGTCGGTGAGCATCAGTGCATGGAGGGACAGGGTTTGGCGTTGCCAACCCCCTGTTTGACATCCGAGGCCGTCTTCTCCGCTTTGTCGGCGGCCGAGACTTTCTGCATGGCGTTGCCCATCCGCTCGACACATTCGTGATGCGCCGTCGACAGAGGCATCGCCTCACCGCAGACAGCTTCGACCGAGACGTCTTCATAGCGGGTTTGAAGATGCTCGGCTACTTGAACCAACAACTCGTCACCCGACGTATGGTGGGCGTCGTCGTTGTTCGTGCTACTGCCGTCGTAGTCATCATCGATCTCGTCGAACATGACGGCGGCGCCTGCAATCTCGACCACCGTCTTCCATTCGGCGTGTTCGAGGCGTGAGAGGCACGGCTCGTAGCTCGAGCGAAGCTGATCGAAGCGTCGGAGCGATTTGAAGAGCTCGACGCCATTCGACTTCTGAGACGCTGCGTATTCGACCCAGAGACCCGTGTGGACGTAAGCGCAGACATTCGGTTCTTTGTTGAGAGCCGTCTGGTAGAGATCGCGCGAACGATCCAGCGGCATCTCCCGTGGTGCCCAGAGACTGGCCCACGCGAGGTTGTTCTCGAGAACACCCGTGTGGGGCGTGCGGACCGTTTTCAGACCCGTCTCGAGCGTCTCGACCGCACGATTGTGCTGGTCGAGCGTAATCTGGTGGTAGCCCTTGATGTTGTAGAGGGGTTTCGACTTCGGATAGTGCTCGAGTCCCTGCGAGGCAGCCTTGACCGTCAGACGCGAGTTGTCTTTGGCCTCAAAGCAACTCGCGTATCGGATCCAGTCTCGCTCTGACCACTGTGATTGATCGGGGCCGAGTGCACGTCGGACATTCTGACAGACGGACGCCGATGAGACAGTTCCGCTCTGCTCGACTTTCGACGAGTCGCACTGTTGCGACGACATGTATGCAACGGTGCCAATCGCCGTGAAGGCGAGCATGGAAACAGCCGCAACCGTCGCCGGCGCCGCGCTTGAGAAAATAGTTCGTGGAGTTATTGCCATGGGTTTACCCTTGCTCCTTGAATTCGCCCTCAGTCATGGGCAAGCCGCCCGTGTCGTAATGGGGAACGCATCGAGTCTATCGATTATTTCACCCTTTCGTTGGTTCGAACCTCCGAACATCTCGTCGTTCGGGCGACCGGAACCTGAAATCGAAGGGATCGTCCCTCGCTTATTAAAGATACGATCTTCAAAGCCATGGTTCAAATGCCGACGAACAAACACCCGTTAGTCTCCTCCATGCATCGAGGGCGCCGACACCTCTCGAAGCTCCACTCGCCCCTTCTGGAGCACGGGATTCCCGCTCGAGTCGACGGCGTCGAACTCGTATGTTCCCCGGTCCTCGGCCGGGTAGAGTCGAGTCGTGATCGTCTGTTCGGGGAAGACGGGTTTGGAAAATCGCACGGCCAGGCGTCGCAGACGGCTCGCGTCTCCATCGCAGAGCTCGTCGACTACGGCATTGCTGGCAAAAGCCATCGTGCAGAGGCCGTGGAGAATGACGCTGGGGAGGCCAGCCGCTTCTGCGACCTCCGGGTCGAGATGGATGGGATTGTGATCGCCAGAGGCCTCGGCGTAGCGCTCGGGCTGATCGGCGGCGACGTACTGGTCGGCGTCGGCGAGGGGCGCTGGGGCTTCGTCTACATCCTCGCGCTCATCGGACGACGTCTCGGCACTGGACTCGTCACTCGAGGCGTCTTCGGATGCGCTCGACTCGTCGGACTCGTCCGCGTCGTCTCGGATGAAGAGCACCGTGTCGGCTTCGACGACGAGCTCGCCGGATCGCATCAGCCGGAAGTGGATCGTCAGAAGTTCACCGCTCGAGGTCTCGGTGATCGAGTCGATGCGAGCCCGGGGGACGACCAGATCCTTGGGGTTGAGCGTGTCGTGGAACGTCATGTCTTGTTCGCCGTGCACCAGGCGAAGCAGATCGACGTTCAGCTCCTCGTCATGCATGACCTCCTCGAGGAGCGGATGAAAGAGACGCACCGCAAAGAGTGGAGGAGCGACCAGCCCCTCTCCCTGATCGGGATCGACCTGCTGAGGATTGTCGTTTTCGGTAGCGTCGGCGTAGGTGAGAATCTCCTCGGCCTCGATCAGTTGTGCCGAATCGCGGTATTTCTTGCCGACGAGGTCGTGATTTAGCCCATCTGACGTCGACGCACCGTTCGCCGGGCTCTCGTCCGTAGAGTCAGTCTCGAGATCGGCTGCGGCCGCTTCCAGGTCGAAATACTCGCCGAACTTCATCAGGATATCCATGTCGTCGGACTCGACCCGACCGGCCATGAAGGCCTTCTGGGGATCGAGTGCGCCGCTGGCCATCTTCAACAGCGTCTCGGTCCCATCGAAGGTCACGGTCCCATCGGCCGAATCCGCCCCCCCCGTCTGGAAGGTCGCCTCCCCGTCGGCGACGGCGATGACGTAAGTGCCTCCTCCCTCGATCTCGAACTGGATCGTCGCCTCCCAGCCGCCGACGCGATCTTCACGGATCGTGGCGGGCAGGGCCTCGAGAAGTGCGCGAACGCGGTCACTGGCCCCGTCGTCCATCTCGCCCGATGCTTGATTCGGCATCGTGGTGATCGCGTCGAACTGGTCGCCGACCTCCTCGGGGGACCATCCCTCCTCGGGGTCCACTCCGGGGGTCGTCTCCATCTGGTATTCGAAGTAGTGAGAGCCATGCGCCCCGAAGATGCGTCCGGTCACATCCTCGGCCTCGTCGCTGGCCAGCCAGGTGACGAGCGGCGAGATCTCTTCGGGTTTGAACTCGTCGGGGACCGACTCGATGCCCTCCGTCATACGGGTGGTGGCCAAAGGGGCAATAGCATTGACAGTGACACCGTATTTGTCGCCCTCCATCGCGACGACGCGCGTCAGCCCGGCGATCCCGGCCTTGGCGGCGCCGTAGTTGGTCTGGCCGAAGTTGCCCTTCAGTCCGGCAAACGAGGTCGTATTGATGATGCGACCGCCCGTCTCCTGCTCCTGAAACGTGCGCATCGCCGCTCGTGTGACATAGAACGTCCCGTCGAGATGGACGTCCATGACGGCTCGCCACATCTCGTCGGTCATCTTGACGAGCGTCTTGTCCCGCAGGATGCCGGCGTTGTTGACAACGATGTCGAGTCTGCCGAAGGTCTCGAGAGCCGTCTCGACGATCGATTCGGCGCCCTCGGGGTCGGCGACCGAGCGCTTGTTGGCAACCGCTTTGCCGCCCTCCTCCTCGATCTCGGCGACCACCCGATCGGCGAGGTCTTCGCTCGTCTCCTCGCCGTGCACGGAGGTCCCCAGATCGTTGACGACGACGCTCGCGCCCTCCCGGGCCATTGAGTGGGCGTGTGATCGGCCCAGTCCGCCTCCGGCTCCCGTGACGACAGCCACTTTGTCATCCAGCATTCCCATTGGAGTACTCCTCGTTGGTATCCAGTTGCGTTCCGGCGCTCCTCTCGTCGACTCCGACAGCCACAGCCGAGAGCGCCCCAGTGATCAAGTCGAATACAAGCAGTGCCAGTCGAACGTATGGTCAGACGTCCCGGTCGAGCACCGCAGCGACAGCCTGACCGAAGCCAATACAGAGCGTCACCAGTCCGTAGCGGACGTCGCGACGCTCCATCTCGTGCAGGAGCGTCGTCAGCAGTTTGGCGCCTGTCGCCCCGAGTGGATGGCCGAGCGCCATGGCGCCTCCGTTGACGTTGGTGCGCTCCAAGAGGGCCTCCGGATCGTCGGAGAGTTCGTCGGCCCAAGCCCAGACGACCGAGGCGAAGGCCTCGTTGACTTCGAAGAGATCGATGTCGTCGAGCTCGAGTCCGGCCTTGTCGAGGGCCTGGCGAGTGGCGGGGATGGGGCCCGTGAGCATGATGGTGGGATCGACGCCCGCCACCGACATGGCTCGAAACTTCGCGCGCGGCTTCAGCCCGAGCTGTTCGGCCTTGTCGCGATGTCCGATCAGGGTCGCCGACGCTCCGTCTGAGATCTGACTCGACGTCGCCGCCGTGATGACCCCGTCGTCTCTGAAGACGGGATCGAGGCTGCCGATCGTCTCGAGGTTCGTCTCTCGGCGCGGTCCCTCGTCGACGGTGAACGTGATGTTCTCGTCCTCAGGCGAGGTGACGTCGACCGGATGAATCTCGCGCTCGAACCGGCCCTCGTCGATGGCTTCGACGGCACGACGATGGGATTCGAGGGCGAGGCGATCGAGTCGCTCGCGCGGGATCTCCCATTTCTCGGCGATCAGCTCGGCGCTGATCCCTTGCTGGACGATGTCGAACCGGTCGCGAAGCTTTTCGCTGACCGGCCCCATGTCTGAACCCATCGGCACGCGGGTCATCGATTCGACGCCGGCGCCAACCACCAGATCGTGCATACCACTCATGACACTTTGAGCGGCGAAGTTGACCGTCTGCAGGCTGGATCCACACATCCGGTTGACCGTCGTACCGGTTGTCGTCACCGGCCAATCGGCGATCAGAGGCGCCATCCGACCGATGTTCCCGCCCTGTTCGTCGACCTGCGTGACACACCCCATGACGACGTCCTCGATCTCGGCCGGATCGATGTCGGCCCGACGAGCGAGTCCATCGAGTACCTGGGCGGCGAGTTCGTCGGAACGGGTCTCGGCCAGCGTGCCGCCCTCCTTGCCGATGGCAGAACGAGTGGCTTCGTAGAGATACGCGTCGGTCATGACAATCCTCAGTATGGAGTTTTAGAAAGTAGGTGTGAGTGCTGCTGACGTTGCGTCTCGGCGTCCCGGAGGAGACCCTCTCATCGATTCGGATCCGGAGACGCCACGGGGCCGATTCGAGCCCCCCTCCTCACAGGCGAGGGGCGATCGGCTCGGATGTCGTCCCTACTTTGATGATCACGCCGCCGAGACGACGATAGACGGGGCGATCACCCCGGCGGCCAGTCGAACGCACGGCCTCCGAGCACGTGCAGATGGAGATGAAAGACGGATTGTCCCGCGCCCGCCTCGTTGTTGACGACGAGTCGGAAGCCATCTGCCTCGAGCCCCTCCTGGCGGGCCACATCTCGCGCCGTCAGCATCAATTCACCGAGAAGTTCGGCATCGTCGTCATCGGCATCGAAGAGATTGACGACGTGTGTCTTCGGCACGACCAACACGTGGATCGGTGCCTGGGGATTCATGTCGCGAAAGGCCATACAGACATCATCCTCGTAGACGACGTCTGCATCGATCTCACCCCGTACGATCTTGCAAAATACCGTATCTTCCTCGTCTCGTGCCATGAGCTGCACCTTGTCAAGATGGGAATGCCGGGCGTATGTCGTATCGTATTCGTTGCACCGCAACATTATAGGAACGGCGTTCTCGGACACAACCTTCTGGCCTTTCAGAGCGATTGCATGAGAGATACGGGCGATACAGGTACGGTTCGACCTCCGTCAGGCTCCTCTCGATCGGGAGTCGTGGACGCGACGTCCCAGCAAGGGGGCTCGTGTCAGCACAGACATTTCGATGACACATGAAGGCGCTCACAGTGGGGCAGCGAGCGTCCTCTGGAGCGCCGATTCCCAGCCGGCTTACGTCTGCGTGGAATACATCCTGATGCGACTGCTCGCGCCGACCCTCCGAGACATACGTATTCGCCCCTCCTTGCATCGGTCCGAGACGCAACAAACGC
>JAQCND010000594.1 GCA_028274765.1 Bradymonadaceae bacterium | reverse complement strand
TTGGCGTAGTTCAATCCCGTGAGCAGCGACCACGAGTTCGAGAGTGCGACGAACTCCTCGAGACGAGTCGAGACGGTCACGTCGCCGATCTTCTCGAAATCACTCTTGCTCGGGATGAACGATCGGCCGGTCGCCGCCCCGGAGATGTTTTGGACGGAGAGGTACCAGCGGAAGGTCCCCGGGATCGGCAGGACGACCTGGCTCAACTCGGCCCCCATACCGCGCAGGCTCTCGCCGCCGAAGAACTTGGCGTTGACCAGTGGCTGGGTCGCGAATTTCCAGGTGTGGAGGTGGGTCGGGTTCAGACGACCGAAGCGGGTCTTGAATTGACCCACCCGCATCTGGAGCTGGAGAGGCAGATTCATGGACGTCGCGTATGCCTCCTCGATTTCAACTCCGAAGAGCGAGAAGAGGATCGACGCGTCGAAGCGAAAGAACGGGTCGACGTCGACACCCGCCGCCAGTTCGAGCCCCTGGAGACTGAACCCCGGCAGGCTCGGATCGTGTCCGCCGCGGAGATCCGCCTCTCCGCTAGCCCAACCTACGGTGGAGTCGAGGATGAACGAGATGTCTGGGTTCATCGACTGGATGATGCCACTCCCCGAGCTGGAGGTGTTTTCGGGGGTAGCTTCCTCCGAGGTCGACGACGTGCGCTCCGTCTCTTCCTCGGAGACCGAACGCTCGATCTGGTCGAGTTGCGATTCGATCGAGACGTCGCCTTCGGACGCTGTGTCGGAAGTCGCTCTCGCATCGGTGTCCTGCTCCGAGGGTTCGGAGGCCGAACGCGAGTCGAGCTGGCGTTCGAGTGCCTGGACGCGAGATTCGAGCTCGCGTACACGCTGCTCGGATGTTTCGTCTTCGTTCTGCTTCGAATCGGTCGAAGAGGAGTCGGTGTCGGATTCGGTCGCGGGATCGGCGTCGGCACGTTCGGCCTCGTTCGACGACTCGGGCGTCGAGTCGTCTCGAGACTGTGCGACCCCAAGAGCCGGTAGACTGCATACGACGAGTCCGACGAGTACGTTCGAGGTGAACTGGTAGGGCTGATATGTCATGGTTGGGGTTCCATCCTCCGTATCAATACGATTCGAGTGGTTCGAGGCGCCGTCTCTCGCGCCGCTGGACCGGGGTTCGTTCGGTAGAAACGGGTCGAGAGGTACGCCACCGTGTGTTGGAGCTGGTTTCCAAACGCTCGAACGGGGCTGCGGTCGCGGCCTCGCGTTTCGCCGAGGTTCTGAAACCAGCCCTTAGTTGGGACGAGAGCGATACCGACGAGCCGATCGAGCGGGACGATCGGAGCTCGCAGGGAGCGTACAGCATCCCCTGGAGGCGGAGGGTGCGCCTGCGTGCGGCCCCCTCGCAACGGGGAGCGATGCGGCGAACGCATGCGTTCGAGCGAACCTCGCCTACGAGAGGTCGATTCGCACATCGAGACGCTGTACGTCCGACGCCGCGGGCGGGGAATTGATGGGAGAGACGTGCTGGAGCGCGATGGGAGGACGAGAGATCGAGATGTCGCGCAGTTTGGAGCGGGTCGCGACCTCGATCGGAGGGGGGAGATTCAGCAGTCGAGGTGTGAGATCGGGGGTGGCATACGAGCTGTGTTGCAGCCAGGTCAGCCAGAGACAATCACGAGATTCGCGGTGATCGTCTTTTCGGGAGGGGGGCTCGGGGACGTCACTCGGGCGTTCGGTTGTCGGGACCCGATCGTCGCGGCGTGCCTCCCGAGCGTGCTCGGCATCGTGGGTGAAGCGGTAGTGTTCGATACAGAAGTAGTGAGGCTCGGTTTCGAAGTGCAGAAAGGTGCTGGAGCCCCCTTGTACGAAGACGAAGATCATGAGCACCGCCAACCAGCGGTGGGCATCACCCTTTGTGTCTCCAACGCGCAGCAGATGCATGAGACAACTCGATCGAAACCGCAGCCGCTCGACCCGACGAGGATGAAACGACTCTCGGCAGCGAGGGGCGATCCGTATACGGATTCACATACGCCACCGGCGAGGTACGAGACCCCGGTGTCGTTCGAACGATCGGGACGTCAACGAGCTATCGGGAATGTGAGTATTCGCCCGTGTCGGCGTGGGATCAGGCGAACGTCGGAGGGGGGGACTTGTTCGGAGCGAGTCGTCGGAGGGCAATCGGGCGCTGCTCGACGCGGGAGGCGTCGGTACGTCGGGTGTCGAGGCGTTCGGCGGGAGGCGGGAGGTTGAGGAGCTGAGCGTAGACCGGTGGATACGAGACCGACGTCTCGTGCATCCAGGTCAGCCACTCGCAGGAGTCCCCCGACTCGTCATGTTCGTCGCGATCGTCGTGTGGGGAGTGACTATCGTCCGAGCTGAGATGAGAGGAGTCTCGATCGCGATCGTTCGAGGCGTGCGAATCTCGGACGTGCTCGGCATCGTGGGTGATATGCTGATGGACCGAGCAGTAGTAGTGATCCTGAGTCTCGAGATGCAAAAAGAGCCCGAGAAAACCCTGCACGAAGAGCACGGCCATCGCTCCGGCCGCAATCTGGCGGCCGCGAAGGGATGTAAATGGCAGTGTCGACGAACGGGCCATCAGAGTCGGTCGCTGAGGACTAGGGAGGGATTCACACCTCGTCATTCCGATGACATATCAAATGGCCTCGTGTCTAGCAACCCATGTCTCATGGGAGACCAGGGCGACCGCATTAGAGGTATAGGCCACACATTCACGGTTCGGTCCTTGTTATGCCACCTCCATCCTCCCGCCAGGGCGTCGCTGAAGCCACGTGCCAGCAGGGATGCTGGCGCTCCGAACCGATATCGAATCGATTCGGGAGGCCTGGCTCCGGAGCGCCCCTGTACTTCCTCCGGAAGTGGGTCTCCAGCCGGCTCACGCAGGGATGCTGGCGCTCCGAACCGATATCGAGTCGATCCGGAAGGCCCGGCTTCGGAGCGCCCCTGTACGTCCTCCGGAAGTGGGCTTCTAGCCGGCTCATGCAGGGATGCTGGCGCTCCGAACCGATATCGAGTCGATTCGGAAGGCCCG
>JAQCND010000580.1 GCA_028274765.1 Bradymonadaceae bacterium | reverse complement strand
CCCTCGTGTCGCTATCGACCGACATGCTCGGAATACACGCGCATCGCCATCGAGCGATACGGGCTACTCCGAGGAGGATGGCTCGGGATCAAACGCATCCTCCGATGTCATCCGTTCCATCCTGGAGGTCACGATCCGGTACCGTAACTCTCGACGCGTATTCGGTTGGACCCGAGCAGCACGCGACCACGCGGCTTTGCAGATGGAGGCACGAACAGAGGCGCTTCCGGCTCGTGCGAGGACGCGTCCACCCGAGATACGCCAACCCATGCGAACTTCTCCGACGACCCAGCATTCGTACGCATGAATGATTCCATCGACCAGAAACAATTCATCCTGGCCATGGCTCTCAGCGCCGGGGTTTTGATCGTCTGGCAGGTCTTTTTTCTGCCAGATAGCCCGGACGCCCAGAAGGAGGCTTCATCCCAGGAGAAGACGGCTCAGTCCCCCCCGAACGACCGATCGGCTGCCGATCCGTCGGACTCGAGAGACGAGTCTCCAGCGGAGTCGCCGGACGAAACGGCGGCCGCCGAGTCGAGTGATGCGAAGCAGCCGCCCGAGGACGAGCCGACCGAGACGGCCTCGGCCGATCCGTCCTCCTCGTCGGATACGAGCGAGAGCGCCAAAGCGGTCGCCGACGACTGGGAGGTCGAGACACAGACGCATGTCTTGACCTCCGAGTACGCCGATATCGCATTTACGAACGCTCGGGGGGGGCGTCTCAAGCGCATTGAGCTCAAGAAACCCGAACAGTACACCGAGAAGGGCAATCTCCTCAGCGCGATCCCGAAGGAATCCACCCACTATCCCCTCCGCGTTCGATTTGCCGACAAGCGCATCCCCGTTCCAGCCGATGCGGCGTATGCGTTCGATGCCGAAGACAGTGTCGAGCGCGACGGCGGCGAGGGCTACAAAAAACTCGTCTACTACTACGACGATCCGAAGGGGCGCTTCCGCATCGACAAGATCCTGACGCTCTCGGAGAAGCATCCGTACACGGTGCGCATGCAGCTCCAGATCTCGAACACCCAGAAGGAGCGGCGACTCGGGGACACGATGTCGCTCGATCTCTTCAAGTACAAAGATCCGGACGTCGAGCGAAGTTTCTTCAACTTTCGGCCCAACGAAATCGAGGGCGTCTGCCGCACCTCCGCAGAAGCCCACCGTTCGGCCATCAGCTCGATCGAGAGTCCGCTCAGCTACGACGAATCGGCCGTCACCTGGGGCGCCGCCGGGACGCGATATTTCATGATGGCAGCCATCCCCGAGGATCCGGCCGAGAGCTGCTCGATCGAGCGCGTGGACAGCGATTACCTGCGAACTCGCCTCACGTACGACTCGTTTTCCATCCAGCCCGGGGGCAGCTACGAACTTCAGCACACGCTTTACATGGGGCCGAAGGATCTCGACATCCTCTCGGGCCTCGGCGAGCAGTATCACCTGACCGACAGCGTCAACTACGGGCTCTTCGCCTTTATCGCCTGGCCCCTCCACATCTCGCTCAAGTTCATTCACGAGTACGTCGGGAACTGGGGGCTGGCGATCATCCTGCTGACGCTGATCATCAAGCTACTGACGTGGCCGATCAACATGAAGGCCTACCGCAGCATGCAGGGCATGAAGGAAATTCAGCCCAAAATGGAGGAGATCCGCGAGAAGTACAGCGACGATCAGCAGCGGATGACCGAGGAGACGATGAAGCTGTTCCGGGAGCACGACGTCAGTCCCATGGGGGGATGTCTCCCCATGCTCCTCCAGATGCCGATCCTCTACGGATTGTACGTCATGATCTACAATTCGGTGGAGATCTATCAGGCACACTTCCTGGTCTGGGGCAACCTCGCCGCGCCCGACCCCTACTACGTCTTGCCCGTCTCGATGGGCGTCATCATGTTCGGGCAACAGCAGTTCATGGGGGCGGGCGGGACTTCGAACATGCAGGCAAAGATCATGACGAAGGTGATGCCCGTCATGTTCACGGCCTTCATGCTCTTCTTGCCGGCGGGGCTGGTCCTGTACTACTCGATCAACCTCTTGATCGGACTTGGCCAACAGTTTTACATCCGACAGTACGAAATGGACGACGACAGCGACGACGAGTAAGGCGAAGCGCGAGGGCTCGTCGGGTTCGATCGCACGATCGCCGATGCCCCCGAGTTCTCGACCTCGCCCATTCGAGACGAATGTGACACCGCCAACTCACGCCAAGCGGTACTGAGACATGACCAACGATACGACGGAAGCCGAACCCCAAGTCGACGACGATACTGCCGACGATCCTCCGTCGAACGACGAGACGGGTCGCAAACAGGCTCGAGCCCAGTCGGCCAGCCGAGTCGACGCCGACGAGTCCGACTCGACGACGCGGGAGGAGCGCGAGCGTGTCCAGCCCGACGTCGACGACGAGCCCTCCGACGGTGGAGCGGACGAAAAGATGGACGACGACGGCGCCGCCTCGACGTCCTCGGAGGCTGAAGAGACGGACGAACAGGAGACTTCGTCCGAGGACGAAACGGACGCCGAATCGAGCTCGGCGACCGACGCAGCCGATGACGACGAGGCGATCATCGACGCCCAGGCGATCTTCGACGACGAGACGATCGAGCTGTTCGATGCGCTCCAGGACGACGTCGACTCGCTCGAACTCCAAGACGAGGGTGTCGACTGGCTCGAGGAGCTGTTCGAGCACATGAACCTCGATGTCGACATCGAGGTTCTGCGCGAGGGCGAACGACTTCACTTCAACCTCCAGGGGCCCGACGCTGAACGATTGCTCGGGTTTGGGAAGCTCGGTCCCAAGGCACTTGAAGGCGTCGAGACGGTCTTCAGCCGGGTTTTCGCCGATCATCCGGCCGCCGACCAGATCTATCTCGACGTCGACGGCGAGCGCGAGGCTCGCAAGTCGATGCTCCAGAACGTCGCCGACGACATGGCCGACAAAGCGGTCGATCTCGGGAAAACGCTCACCGTATCCGGGCTCAACAGCACGGAGCGTCGCATCATCCATCGTCAGCTCCGAGACTACGACGGCGTCGACACCGAAAGCGTCGGCTCGGGCATCTTTCGCCGATTGAAGATCGAACCGACATGACGGCCGATACGATCTCCGCGATTGCTACACCCGCCGGTCGAGGGGGAGTCGGAATCGTGCGCGTCAGCGGCGCGCAATCCGAATCCATCCTCGGGACTCTCGTGCCCGACTGGCCGGGCGAGCATCCGAGCCACAAGCTCCGCCAGTCGCGCATCCACGATGCCGACGGGGAGCTCATCGATGAATCCCTGGCCGTGATGATGCACGGCCCGGAGACTTACACGGGCGAAGACGTCGTCGAATTTCAGTGCCACGGAGGCCCGATCATTCTCCGCCGCGTGCTGGATGCAACGCTCGAGTCCGGGGCCCGGATGGCCGAACCTGGCGAATTTACCCAACGCGCTTTCCTCAACGGTCGCATCGACCTGACCCAAGCCGAAGCGGTCGCCGACCTCGTCAACGCCACCAGTGAGCAAGCCCACGAGATGGCTCTCGAGCACCTCGAGGGCGAGCTCGGCGACACGATCGAGACCCAGCGCGAACGGGTCAGCGAAGCTCTCACGCTGGTCGAATCCGCGATCGATTTCAGCCACGAGGAACACGTCTACCACATCGAAAACGACGAAATCCTCGAGCGGCTCGACGACAGTCTGAAGGAGCTGAAGCGACTGGAGCGCCAGTTCGACCAGGGGCGACGTCAGCGCGAAGGCGTCAAGGTGGTCATCCTCGGGCCGACCAACGCCGGCAAATCGACGCTCTTCAATGCGCTCCACGGGACGGAGCGCGCCATCGTCACGCCCGTCGCCGGGACGACGCGAGATTTTCTCGAGGAGGAGATTCACCTCGAGGGCGTCGCACTCCGCATGATCGACACGGCAGGCCTGCGCGACGGGGCGACCGACGAGGTC
>JAQCND010000557.1 GCA_028274765.1 Bradymonadaceae bacterium | reverse complement strand
GGATTCCGCATCCTCGCCGAGCTCCCCGGTGTCGACGAAGAGAATCTCGAGATCAGCGCCGAACGCGAGTCGATCGATGTTCGAGGCGAGCGAACCGTCGAGGCCGCCGGTGACGAGGCGAATTATCACCGGCGAGAGCGCGGAAGTGGTCATTTTCGGCGCACCCTGACGCTTCCGCAGCCGATCGACCTCGACGGCGTGACCGCCAAGCTCGAGAAGGGAGTACTCGACATCTACGCTCCCCGATCCGAGCGGGCCAGGTCCAGGCAGATCGACATCGAATGACGGAGGCATCGAAGCCGTCGAGAGGACGTGAGGGTGCGTGCCTCACTCTCCTTCCGACGGCACGATCTCGAGAATGTCGCATCACGCCGACATGGCTTCGACAGGCGAGAGTAATGCATCTCGACTCTCACCTCGATGGAGGTTCATGATGTCTGACGAAGGCGACATGGAGGTTCGCGAGCGACAGGAAATTCAGAACAGCGAAGGGACGCGAGAGGGACGCTACTTCGAGCCGCCCGTCGACATCTACGAGACGGCTGACGCGATCACGGTCGTCGCCGACCTACCCGGATGCGACCCGGACGACATCGATGTCAACCTGGAGGACAACCGTCTGACGCTCCTCGGGACGCGCCAGAACCTCGACGACCGTTGGGACGACGTCTACGAGGAGTATCCCCAGGGTCACTTCATGCGTGAGTTTCGGGTCGGCAAGGCAATCGAACGTTCCGAGATCACGGCCAACTTCAACAACGGCGTCTTGAACGTGACCCTTCCGAAGATGAAGCAGTCCCAGACCAGGAAGATCGACATCGAGACGGGCTGATCCGAATCGTCTCCCCCCACTCAATCCCGTCTCACGTGCATCTCTCGGGGAGCGTCGGTCGTCTCTCGAGCCTTCCTCGGATACCGACGTTCCCCCCATCGACTCTCGATCACCCGAGGCGTGTCTCGAGCCGATCGGCCAGCGAAGTCGGTCCCTCGTCGATCGGCATGAGACACTGCTGGAGCACGTCTCGCCCGACCTCCCAGGTGTCGAGCGACCCTCGATTGTTCTCCCATCGGAACATCGGCGGGGGAACGATGCCCCGATCGTCGGGTTCGCACATCCCCCACTGGACCTGAATGCCGTAGTGTCCGTGGGCGACAACCCCGAGAAAGTCACAGAGACTCTGAAACAAGACGGGAGTCATCCATCGGACGCGACCGCTCACGTCTGCGGTGAGAAACTCCTCGAACGTGTCTGCCTCTCCGGGGCCGAGTCCGAGCTCGAGCCCGAACGCGTCCTCGAGATGTTGGGCCAAAAGTTTGGCCATACCACCGGGGGTTTCGCCCCAGACCTGGGAGTCGAGACGCTCGAGCATCGAGTGTTCGATCTCCTCAAGCTGATCGCCCTGTCCCCCGCTCGGGCGAGCCAGCGGGAGCGCCCAGATCGAGTAGGGATGGTGAACCGACTCGAAGCCGGCCTCCTCGGCTTCTTTTTGCCAGGCCTGGAGACGTTCCGCATATTGGTCGGCTTCGTAAGGCTCCTCGCGAAACCCCAGTGTCTCGAGCACCTCTTTGGAATCCGAGTCGAGATCGTCGAAGGCCAGCAGGCGGAGCCCGGTGAAGTACCGCTCCTCCTCGTTACGTTCCCACTCCGGGAGGCGGCTCAATTCACGGAGAAGCGTTCCCTCGACAAGGGTCTGGAACTGATCGCGAAATTCCAGGGGGCCGGGGTCGCGCCAGCAGGCGAAGGTCCACTCTCGCCCCTCCTCGAGCCCCACCTCCAGCACCGTCGGATGGATCGCCGAGATGCCGGCGGGCAGGGTATCGCCCTCGACTCCCCGCATCTCCGGCATCAGCGAGTCCAGAGGCCGATCTTCGGAGACGTTGGGGACCAGTGATTCGACTCCCTCTTCGCCATTGGTGTCGTCGTCATCGATCATGGAGCGTACTCCCAGTGCGAGACGCGGCTATGACACCATGTCGTGTTATAACCCCTGTGGGGGCATTTCAAACCCGAGATGCTCGACGGGTTCGAGGAACCATCGTGACCTGACTGGACAAGTGGAACGGCCGCGAACTGGATCCGGAGTGTCTGTCGTCTCGACGTGAGACGATACGAGATACAGGCGACATCACGTCAGCGATCGGGTGCTACCAAGTTATCGAGCCATCGGGTCGGGTCGCGGTCCTCCGATCAGAGGAGGGAGTGGGTCGGGAGCGCACGATGGAGGCTTTATCCATGGGGAGATACGTGCGTCCAATTTGATGCGGTCCGAGGCCGTGACACACTGGAAAAACCTCAGCGAGCTGAATCCTGCACACGACGGGAGACGTCATGTCCCAGACCCGATCTCGTCACGACGACGATGGGCGCTCGAGTTCGGAGCGTTCACGACGATGGTTGTCCATCTACCATCGAGTGCATCATGACCGCACGTCGACTCGGACAAAAAGCAGGTGGGCTTCGCCGACAGCTTCGAGTCGCCACCCGGGATCGACCTGCACTTCTTGGATGAGTCGCCACTGTTCGTCGGGGCTCAGGATGAGCCGGTCGACATCGTACGACTCCAGCTTCTGACGCCATCCTCGGCGGGCCTGTGAAATAGTGAAGTAGTCGTCCCAGACCCGCTCCGGGAGGAGAGCCATGCGCTGGTCGAGAAAGGCCGATGCTCGCGGGGTGTGAGGATCGGCCGCCCCTATTTTGTAGTCGATCAATCCGCCGAGCGCCTGTGCATGGAAAATCTGGCCGGGCTCGTCGCGAGCGGCGATGCGATCGACCAGCTCCGTGGCGTTTTCGTAGTTGAGCAACTGGCTTCCCTCGCCCGAGCGGCGTGCGTATCCCTCTAGAGAAGTACTGGCGGCGCGAAAGACGGGCCATCCCGGCTGGGCGAGGACGGCCCCGATGATCAACCCACCCGCGGCGAGGGCGTGAGCGGCGCCGAGCAAGGGACCCGTGTCGCTCGCCGTCCAGTCGGCGGGAGCGAGCCAGTCGCGGAGGTGTCGGGGGACGATGAGTGCCGCAATAGCTCCCCACCAGAAGAGCGAACGGATAGCGTCGAGCCCCAAATAGGCCGTCGCCCCGAAGAGGACGGCTTCGTAGAGCTGCACCGACCGACGTCGCACCCCGAGTACGAGGGTACTGCCGAGGATGCTCGCCAGCGTGATGAGCCCGAAGGGCTCGCCCGGGTCGGGAGATCGCCACTCCGAGACCGTCGAAGAGAGATCCGACCCAAAAGTCAATTCGACGACATAGACATAGACATCGGGGCCGAAGGGGGTCAGACAGGCCGAAGTGGCGACGGCTAGCGTCAGTCCCATCCACCATCCCGCCCGTCGGGTCGCAATCTTCCCCTCCTCGAGCCACTCCTCTACTACGAGTGCGCCCCCGGTTAGCGCGACCAGAACGGGGGCCAGCACGAAGGTTCCGTGGACGTTGGCCCACAGCGCCGTCATCGGGAGAAGTCCCCAGAGCCATCTTCGCGACCATCGTCCGTCGGCAACCGCGAGGAGGCTCGCCACCAGACACACGTAGGGGATGAAGGCAAACATTTGCGTGCGAACGCCAAAAATCGGGGCTGTCACAGCCGCGATCAGAAGTAAATAACCTCCGGTCATTCTCGGATCGCGGCAGCGACCGAGCGCCGCCAGCAGCAGCCCCGTCCAAGTCAGAGCCGTGATCAGATTGCGACAGACGACGAGCCCGGCGTGTCCCCCGAACGCCAAGAGCCGATACATGCCCCACTGTCCGAGCCACGGTTGGTCGAAAAAAGGCTGATCGGCTGGAAGCGTATAGAGAAAGAGGTTGGCCCCCGGAATTTCACCAGTCACGGCGATCATTCGACCCATCGCGAGGTGCCACCAGTAGTCGTGGGGGGCGATCGGCTCGAGTTCGATCCGAAGAAGGAGACCGGCGACCGGAACAACCAGCCATACGGCCGCCAGCGGAAGGGGCCATGTCCATATGGATTGCAGTGACGGGGAAGAATCGGACACGAACTCGCTCCGTCCCGGTGAGCCAACCGAACGAGAGGTCAACGCTTGATGACGCTGTCACTCTCCTGTTTCTTCTTTTGCTTCCGCCATTCTTGGTATTCATCCTGGATCTCGTCGCGCTTCTTTCCGGACGTGCTCGTCTCGGGACACGATTCGAGCGCTTCCGAAACATCGGGGTTCCCGCGGTATGTCTCGCAGAGTGATTCGACATCCTGCTCGCGCCCGAGTCGCCGATAGACCTCGAGCAATCGTTCGACAGTTTTCGGGTCGGGCTTGCGAGATACCGTCCACTCAAGCCACTGAGCGGCCTCCTCGTTGCGACCGAGTTCGGCCAGCGAGAGCCCGTAGATGCGCATCGAAGCGGGATCGAGCGACTGGAGTGAAAGCCCGGAGATCTCACGGACGACGCGCTCGTGTTTGTCGTGTTTCCAGGCCATGCGGGCTCGCTCGATAGCTCCGCGCCCGTCATCGTCAGACGACGAGCGGTCGTCTCCGCCGTTTGGAGCGTTCGACGAGGTACTGACGCCATCGGAGGTATCCGATGGAGGGGACGAGGAGGACGAAGCCGACTGTTGTTCGTCGGCCACCGATTCGATGACGGGATCGGGAGCTCGAGCGGATGCCGACTTTTCGGCCGTCTTGGACGACGTCTCCGTCTCCGGCGAGTCGTCTGAGGCACGTCCCTGCTCGACCGTCTCGTCCGACCTCGACGCATCTCCACCTTGCGATGCATCTTCTGCTGCGCCGTCATCCGTCGTCTCTCCGTCGAACGCCGGATTGGGAGTGGGTTCGGAGGGAGAGTTCGAAGACTGGTCGTCGAACGAGAGTTCGATCTCTCGAGTTCGCTTGGGCGGGGTCCCGATGTCGTCGATGTCGATATCCGAGTTCGTCTGTTCTTCTGAGCGAAGGGCTTCGAGGTTCGTCGTCTGGTTCGTGTTCGAGGGGCGATAGGGCTCCCCGCAGGCCAGTGTCTGTCGAGACTTTGACGAGCGGCCGACTTTGTTCTGGAGCTCGGAGATGCGAGCCCGTATTTTGTTGACCTGTTGCTGGCTGCTTTCAGTGACTTTCAGGTAACACCGGTAGAAGGGAAGCGCCGAGGCGGGTTGCTGGAAGTGGCGGTCGTAGAGAAGTCCGAGATTGACGTAGGGGACGGGATCTTCGGGGTGGTTTTGCTGGGCGAGCAGAAGATACGATTCCGCTTGCAGGGTCGAGCCGGCGTACATCAGTGCCGTACCGAGATTGTTGTAGATCTCTTGGCGCTTCCCTTTGCCGTGTTCGAGAAGATACCGAAAGAGCTGAACGGCTCGAGAGTAGTTGCTCGTCTGGATGTAGAACTCGGCGAAGGCGCGCACGACTTTGGCGCCGCCTCCGTTGCGAATCGCGCGGTTGTAGTATTTTTCCGCCGACCCGAAATCGCCGACGTGCGAGGCGGTGCGCGCCGCTCGATAATACACTTTCCAGTCGCCCGTCCCCCGGCGAATCGCCTCCTGGTAGCGATCGAACGCCGCCTGGTACTTTTCTCGTTCGTACGCGCGGTCGGCGCGGTTCTGCGGGGTCGCGCAGGCCGCCATGACCAGCAGCATCGCGCTCCCCAATCCCACAATGCCTCGCCCTCTCATCGATAGATAGCGAACAACGGATGCCTCGTCGTCTGGTAACAACGTCACGCGATGCCCCTGCCGGCGGGAGAGAAGCAGGAAGACGAGACGCTCGCCATCAGAGACCTCGTTCGAGAGCGCGCTGACTCGGATACAGACCCTTGTTTTTCATCTCCAGCTTGCGTTTTCTGGCCCATTGATACTCCCGGGAAGACTCGTCGTGAAAGTATCTTTGAATTTTCATGAGAGCCCCCGCCATCTCGACTTGGCGCTCCTCTTTCTGGGCAATGTGATACTCGACCTTGAAGTTTTTGAATTTCTGGTCCAGCAGTTTGCGCATCTTCTTGCGATCGGCCCTGAGCCCCTCGAGCTCCGAGGGACGTTTTTCGATGCCTCCCTTCTCGAGAAATTTCTTGGCTTCGTACAGTTTGCGGTATGCATCGAAGAGATTGCCAATCTTGGCGGAGCGTCTATCGAAATAGCCCATCCCCGATTGGTAGGCGCCGATGGCCTTGCGTCTGCATTCGTCGGTGCCAATGCAATCGACCTGAACGGCGAGCGGTGGACCCTCCTCCTCGTCGACCTGGTTGCTGTTTCCACTACCACCACCGCCGGGCCAGAACGACCAGAGCAAAAAGAGGACGGCCAGCCCCAGTCCGCCGACCACGACACGTTGATCGGTTTCCTCGTCCTCCTCGTCAGAGGACTGATTGCGCATCGAGGAGGCGAATGATTCTTCGGGATTGACGTCGTCACCTTGAGGTTGGTTGTCGTCTTCGTCGGGGCCAGCCGACGCCGCAATGTCGTCCCACGAGGTGATCTCGTCCTCTTCTGTTTCCTCGGAGTCTTCGTCGACGAGACCGTCGTCGTCCGGACCACCGTCGAGATCGGCATCGAGTTCCCCCGATCCTTCGGAGATGTTTCCGTCCTCTCCATCCTGAGCAGCTCCTCCCACGATATCCTGGACGACGTCTTCTTCGGTATGAGGATCGATGCTCGAATCGGCGCCTCCCCCTCCCTCCTGTGAATCGACATGTCCTCGAGGGTTGGTCTCTCCCGGCTGCTGAGAAGCGCCCGGCTGGCGATCGGTTTCACTCTGTCGTCCGGACGAGGAGTCGCGTCCGGCATCGCGCGCTCGATCGGCGCCGGTGCCGCCCGAGCCTCGGCTAGAGGTCTGATGACCACCTCGAGGGGACCCGGAGGAAGGAGCGTGACCGCGAGAGGAGGTCGACTCGGAGCGGGTCCGGGTGCCTCGAGATTTGAACGTAAATTCCAGCTTCCCGAAGTGCAGGAGGCTCCCGTCGTACAGTTCGGCCGAATCCTGGACTCGCTCCCCGCCGAGAGCCGTCAACCCGTTGCGGGAGAGCGCCACGAGGCGAAACTGCCCTCTCCCCTCGTCGACAATTTGAGCATGTTGTCGGGAGACCGTGGGGTGATCGAGGACAAAGTCCGAAGACTCGTCGCGGCCTATCGTGATGCTCTCTCCGTCGAAGGCAAAAACTTCGCCGTTTTCGGCATATTCAAGTTGAAACGAACCCATGACGGTCCTTGACTGTAGTCAATCGCGAAGGGGTATGGAAGACGATTGCTCCAATCGCCCCGACAATCTACGAGTGGGGGCAACGTCGCGCTCGGAATCGAGCAGATTGCGAGTGTGTCGTCGTTCCTGTCGTCCTATCCCGTGTTGTTTTGGACACGCAAGATCATGGCTCCCACGACTACTACGATGACGGCCCCGAAGATGAACATCAAGGGCATGAGAATTTTGACCGAAGCTTCGCTGGCCTCTTGTTCGACGCGCTGAGTACGTTTGTTTCGAATCGTATCGATCTGAACGGAGAGCACCTCGGAGAGTGGCGTTCCTCGCTTTTCAGCCTGAATGATCGAGCCCACCATCGAGTCCAGATAGTCGGACTGCACGCGTTCACACAAATTTTTGAGGGCATCGGTTCGAGGCGTTCCAACTTTCAGCTCCTGAAGTACGACTCCCAGTTCTTGAATCATCGGATCGTCGGGGTTTTGCTCTTTGCCGCGTTCGACGACCCGGTCGAGCGCCGTCATGAAGTCGAGCCCGGCATTCATCGAGAGCACAAGCAGGTCCATCGTGTGAGGAAGGCGTTGATCGATCTCGATGAGGCGCTGGCTGATGTCGCTGTTGAGCTTCAGAAAGGGCATGTACGTGGCTGCCGAGCCCATGATCAACGCCACGGGCATTCGAGGGGCGCCCGTCATCCAGGTGGTGAGGAACAGAAAAAAGATGAAGGCTCCGAGCGCCATCGTACAGCACAGCCCGAGAAACTCGTTGGGGGTGTACGCTCCCATGTGCCCCGAGCGGGGGAGTTTGTCGCGCAGGTCTTCGCGTATTTTGTCGAGATATGTGAGCGTCCCATCCGGAATGTTGCGAATATGATGGGCGAAGATCTGGATGACGGGCAGCGTGACCCGATAGATATCATCTTCTTCGAGGAGACGTTGTCGCTTGTTGAGGCGGTACCCGTAGATCTCCTCTCTTTCCAGATCCTCGGGGACAAGCCCCCATACCAGCAGGAAGGCCGTCGCGAAGACGAGCAACATTCCCACCATGATGAGGGTCGACGAGCCGAGCGGAATGGATTGAGCTATGGGTTCCAGCAAGGGTCCACCCTTTCGACTGAAGTCGCGTTCACGAGCGAAGGGGGTACGTCAAACACGACGGAAGTCACACATCGATGTCGACAACTTTGACGATCAGATACACACCAACGATGTTCAAAACGATAGCAATCAAGAGAATGATGTACCCGCCGATGGTCTGGAACAACGGTAGAATCAACCCGGGATCCATCAGGTAGAACAAACCGCACACGACCCCGGGCATCAATCCCATGACCCAGGCTTGCATTTTGCCCTGAGCCGTCTGGGTGTCGATGACCTGTTGGAGGCGATAGCTCTCGCGAATCGTGTCGGCAATATCTTCGAGGATCTCCGGAATGTTGCCTCCGACGGCCCGGCCGATGCGAATCGCCGAGATGGCCAGCTCGAGATTGCTCGCCGGCATGCGTTCCTGCAGGTTGATCAGTGCCTCATCAAGTGGCGTGCCGAGCTGGTACTCCCGGAGAACGACCTCGAATTCCTCGGAGATGGGGGGGGGCATCGAATTGGTGACGTCTCCAATCGCCTCCGGAAGCGAGGGATTCGCCTTGAAGGAGTTCGCCATGTAGACCATCGCCTCTTCGACCTGGTCGTTGACGTCGTCGATGCGCTGCTGCCACTTCCACTTCAGATAGAATCGCGGCAGAATGGTCCCGCCGACGGCTCCGATGAGCGCTCCAAAGATGCCTCCAATGAAGAGGAAGCCGATCCCGAGACACGTCAGAATCGTCATCAGGTGGATGAAGACGAACTGGTCGATGGAGGCGTTCAAGAAGAGTCGACGCAGTTCTTTGCCGACCACCGTTTCGTAGATGCTCTTCTTTTGAGAGAGCTGATCGACCGCCCAGTCGCCGGCTCCGAGGACGGCAAGCACCGCGGCGACGAAGACGAGTGTCAGGCCGAGTACGAGAGACGTGACCATGGACATGATGCTACCTCCTCGGCACAGTTAGAAGTAGTCCTCTTCATCGGCGAGCCCCTGGACGAAGAATTCGTTCAGGAAGCTCGGCAAATACCCGGTCGCCATGTGGTAGCCCTCGACCTCCATGTCTTCGTTCGTACCGGTCTGTTTGTACCGATAAACATCCTCGAGCTCCACGAATCCGTCGTCGTTGAGGTCGAGGACCTCCGTGACGTACGAGATCTTGCGGCTCCCGTCGTGGTAGCGAGTCTGCTGGACGATCATGTCGACGGAGTTGGCGATCTGTTCGCGAATCGCCCGCGTCGGCAGTTCCATGCCGCTCATCATGACGAGTGTCTCCAAGCGCGCGATCGCCTCCAGGGGGCTGTTGCAGTGAACGGTGGTCATCGAGCCCTCGTGGCCCGTGTTCATCGCCTGGAGCATGTCGAGCGCCTCGCCTCCACGGCACTCTCCGACAACGATGCGGTCGGGGCGCATCCGCAGGGCATTTTTGACGAGATCGCGGATGGTAATCTCCCCCTCTCCCTCGAGGTTGGGGGGTTTGGTCTCGAGGCTGACCACGTGTTCTTGGTG
>JAQCND010000554.1 GCA_028274765.1 Bradymonadaceae bacterium | reverse complement strand
GAGGCCCCGGGCTGACTCGGATCGCGAGGACGCAACATGCGTCCGATGAGCTCGAGTTTGAGGTCGCGAGATCCGTATTCGATGACGGCCCGGAGGATGGCGCGGCGCTCCCGAGCGTCGGCCTGATTGAACTGCTGGGTCGCAACCTCCGAGGCGTCGTCAACTCCAGTGGCCATCAGGGTTCGGACGGCGACCACGCGTACCATCGGCGACTCATCCTCGAGCCGGGGACGAGCATGTTCCGAAGCCAGTGCCGAGGAGCCGACGCGCTCGAGTACTCGAAGCGTCTCGGCTCGTACGTGCGGATCGCCCTCGAAGCTGAGTCCGGTCGACAGGAGCTGCTGAAACGTATCGAGGTCGCGAGAGGTGATTGTGCGCTCCGGCTGACACGCCCCGAGGACCGATAGCATCGGGAGACAGACGAGCCCGACGCAGAGTCCGAGCCAGGTACGACGTCGACAATCGGTCGATAACATCGATAACATCGGCAACAACACTAAGGCCATCGAGGAGCGGTTCGCGTTACGTATAGGGCGCCATCCAGTCGACGATGTGCCGGAGGACGTCGTCCCAGTTCCTCTCGTTGAGTACCTCGTGATAGGCCTCGGGGATGACTTTCATCTCGCGGTCGGGACTGCTCATTCGATGAAAGATCGCCTCGGCGGCCTCCGATGAACAGATGCGGTCGCAGCCGGGAATGATGAACAGAAACGGCTGTTCGAGCTCGGAGGCACGTCGGCGCAGCTCGGATTGAGCCTCCAATGCCTCCGTAAACCAGCGAGCCGTCGTCCTGCGCTGGACGAGCGGATCGTCTCTGTACTGCTCGACCACCCTCGAGACGTGGGTGAGCTCGTCGGGGTTGAGATTGCTCTCGAACGAAAAAGAGGGCCAGATACGACTCAACCACTTCCCGCTCCACCGTTTGAGCGAAGGGACGTCGAGCGCGAAGTCACACATGGGGCTCGTCACCGCAAACCCCTCGATCCCCGGCGGATCCTCGAGCGCGTAATGCAACACGACGAGTCCCCCGTTCGAATGCCCGAGTCCCAGGGTGGGTACGTTCGGCCATCGTCGATTGACGCGGCGCACGAGAACTCCGAAATCTCGGACGTAGGCACCGTACGCATCGATGTGAGCACGATCGCCCGTACTTCGGCCGTGGCCTCGCGCATCGATCGCCATCACGCCATAGCCCGCTCGCACGAGCCCGACCGCCACGTGTTCATACCGGGAGACGTGCTCTCCGTATCCGTGCATCAAAGCGATCGCTCCTCGTTCGGGCGTCCCCTCGGCCGGCGCCCAGCGTCGACAAAATAGCTTTTTACCGTCGTATGCATCGAGGAAGGTTTCGTCGCTCATCCACTCCCCTTGCGGAGGGGACTCACCCGGGGCGAGATCGGAGAGATCGAGAGCAATGGAAGGTGTGTCGCTGTCGTCGGGTAGGCCCATGGACCTCGTGACAAGTGACAGACTAATTGACGCAGACGACTATAAGGCAGTCGCCACGATCGTGTCCACGAACCGAGGGGAGCCGAAGGCGGTAGCATTGAAACCTGCTTCCCTTCGTGGTCGCCTCGTTCTTTCTCACGAGGAGCCGATGACGCGACGCGCCAGCAAACCGCTCACGTCGAGGACGTATCAAGGCGCTCCGGCAGCGTCGCGGCGATGTAGAGGGGGGCGAAACCATCAGGTGGGGAGATGGTGCCGGGAGGCGAGAGGC
>JAQCND010000545.1 GCA_028274765.1 Bradymonadaceae bacterium | reverse complement strand
GCCTCTCTCGTTTTGAAGCCTCCTCGCTCCGTCGGGGGGCAAAACGACGAGATTCCAGCTCACCGCGAACGCGAGGCGCCTCTCTTCACCTCTCTTTGAACTTCGGAATCGTTTTCCGTATACGTCTGTATTCGTGAACGGTGTACGTTCATTTCATCCTTGCGTACTGGGAGAAACCCCATGAAGACACGACGTCTCGTGGCGACGATCGGATGTATGCTCACCCTCACCGCCTTGGGCTGTTCGGACGATGCCGATGGAGACACCGGCGGCGGCATGTCGATGGATACCGGGTCGCTGATGGAGCCCGATACGAGCTCCGGAGGCGATGATACGATGGAGGGGGGCGGTTCGGGCGATACCTCCGAGACGCCGGATACGAACGGAGGCTCTGGCGACGCCACGGGAGGCGGAAGCCAACAGCCGACGGCCGACGACTTCGAGGTCGTCGAGTGCGGCAACGTCGAGGCCAGCACCGAAGTCAACGTCGGGCCCGGTCTCCTGTATGAACCCGAAGAGGCGTCCGTCCCGCAGGGCGAAGTGGTCAAGTGGACGTGGCCCGACGGCGTGAATTCCGCTCACAATGTCGTCGGAGGTGGCGACTGCAACTCGCCGAACAGCGAGTGGTTCGAGAGTGAGACGACGGCCGAGTCGGGCACGACTTTCTGCGTGCGCTTCGTCGGCGAGCCGGGGACCTACGAGTATCAGTGTAGCGTGCCCAGTCACTGCATCAGCGGCATGAAGGCGACCATCGACGTGACGCAGTGACGAACACATCCCTCAACTTGCGACGACGACAGGAGCCGCGTCCCGAAGAGGGGCGCGGCTTTGTATGTGTTCCAGCCCGGCTTTTGACATTGCCCCTACCGGGGCTCCGAAGCGTGTCATGCCTCGGCTCCTCTCTCGTCGAGAGGGTCGAATGCTCTCCGGACTCGAAGGCAATCGGGACTCTGTCGACGAATCGCCCGAACCTCTGGACTCGAATGTATCGGCCGACGTGGGTTCAAGGGGCATTGAACAACAAGGCCGTGTTCCGTATATCCTCCGAGCATGCGAATGATTCGGATGGCAATGCGGCCTCACAGACTCGAGGTGGACATGAACACGCAGTACTGGGCCATGGTGGTTGGAGGACTCCTGATACTCGCCCTCTCCGGGTGCTCGGACGACTCCGGAGGCAACGAGACGCGCGGAGACGATGCCTCTGGGGCGCGAGCCGATGCGACGAGCGGACGGGACGACCTCGTCCAGGCGAGCGTCGAGAATTTCGAGCTCGTCGACTGCGGCGACGTCGAGGCCAGCACCGACATCGAGGTCGGCCCCGGGTTTCAGTACAACCCTTCGGGAGCCACTGTTCCCCAGGGGGAGGTCGTCAAATGGGTGTGGGCCGACGAGGTCGACGAGGAGCACAACGTCGTGGGCGGATACGACTGTGACAATCCCCGGTCGCGGTGGTTCAAAAGCGAGTCGTCGGCGGAACCGGGCGTGACCTTCTGCCTCCGCTTCGTCGGCGAGCCGGGGACGTATGGCTATCAATGCACCATTCCCGGTCACTGCGGCGGAGGGATGCGGGCAACTGTCGAGGTGACTCGGTGAGCGCGCCGGGAGCTGTTGCTTCCGACAGAGATCCTTGGGCCACGGGACGAGATGTCGTATGTCCGTGACTCCGAGGTCCGAGTGTTCGTCTCCCCCGACCGCACGTGTCTGACATGAGCGAATCCAACGACGATCAAACGGTATTGACCGGCATCAAACCGACGGGCGAACCCCACCTGGGTCACTGGGTCGGGGCGATCGAGCCGGCGCTGGAAATGGCGCGCGAGCCCGGTGTCGAGCCCTACTTCTTCATGGCGGACTATCACGCGATGACGACGGTCCACGACCCGGAGCGTCTCGAGGACATGACCCACCGGGTGGCAGCGGCCTGGCTGGCTCTGGGGCTCGACCCCGACGAGATGCTGTTCTATCGCCAGTCGGACGTCCCCGAGATCTTCGAGCTCACCTGGGTGCTCTCCTGTTTTACGCCCAAGGGACGGATGAATCGGGCGCACGCCTACAAAGACGCCGTCGCCGGCAACCTCGAGGAGGGGCGAGATGAAGACGAGGGCATCGACATGGGGCTGTATACCTATCCCATCTTGATGGCGGCCGACATTTTGATCTTTCAGGCCGATACGGTGCCGGTCGGGGGCGATCAGATTCAGCACGTCGAAATCGCCCGCGACGTCGCCAAGCGGTTCAATCACACCTACGACACCGACCTCTTTACGCTCCCCGAACACGAGGTCCGGGAGGCGCGCGGCGCGGTGCCCGGGACCGACGGCCGCAAGATGAGCAACAGCTACGACAACTACATCCCCCTGTTTGCCGACACGGACGATCTCAAGAATCACTGCATGGCGATCGACACCGACTCGACGCCGATCGAGGAGCCGATGGATCCGGACGAGTGCAACGTCTTTCAGATCTATCAGCTCTTCGCCGACGACGAGCAGATCGAGCAGATGCGCGACGACTATCAGTCGTCGGATTTTGGCTACGGCCACGCCAAACTCGCGCTATTCGAGCTGCTCGACGATGAACTCGAGGAGCCGCGCGAGCGTTTCCGCGAGCTGACGAACGACACTTCCGAACTCGATCGGATCCTCGAGGAGGGAGCGGAGCGCGCCCAAGCGATGTCGCGACCCTTTGTCGATGAGCTCCGTCAGACGGTTGGCATCGAGCGTTGAGGGGACGATAGAAGAGGCGAGCGAGCCGAGACGTCTGCCGCCCGGTCGACCTCAACCGATTGTTCCGAAGTACAGCTCCGTGTCGTATTCGAGCTGGACCTCGCCGTCCTCCTCGTGGGTCTGGAACAGCTCCTCCAGGTCCTCGGCCATCGCCTCGTAGCCCTCGTCGCCGGGGAGCGGAACGTACGAGTAGGAGAGCAGTAGGCCCTCGAAGGCCTCGAAGTCGAGGGTCTGGTGGTCGTCGAACGTCTCGTGCTGGAAGGCGTCCCCCTCTTCGCCCCCGAAAAACATCGGAAGCTCCTCGATTCGGCTCTCGATGCGCTCGACCGTCTCCGCGTAGTCGATACCGTGGCGGCGGAGAAAGGCCTCGAGGTCCTCGTGGAAGGCATCGCCCTCGGTTCGGCGGAGTGCCCAGAGGAGAGCCACCCGATGAGGCGGAGCGAGGATGCGACGCCATTCCTCTCGGGTGGCCTCGAGGTCGAACCAGTGGAACGCCTGAGCGGCAGCGACCAGCTCGACCGAATCATCCTCGAGTGGGGTCTCCTCGGCCTCCGCGGCGATACTATGAAAGAGAGCACGCGTCTCGAGCGTGGCCTCGGCGACACTTCGCATCGGGCTGTTGGGTTCGAGCGCCCAGACCTCACAGCCGTGACCGATCAACTGTTCGGAGAAAATCCCCGTCCCCGAGCCCATCTCGGCGACGTCGGTGCCGACCCCCAGCACATCGTGGGTCTCGAGGTGCTCGAGGGCCGCCTCGGGGTAGTTCGGCCGATGGCGCATAAAGTGGCCGACGCGCTCCGAGAATCGCTCCGTCGGTTCCATCGACGTGGCATCGCTCATGGCGTCTTGAGAGTGGGAAGTCATTGAATGCCTCGCATGGCCGTCGACTCCCGAACGCGCTCGATGGCTCCGATGAAGGCGGCGGTTCGCATCGAGACGTCGTACTGATCCATCAGTTTGCGCATCGTCCGATGGGCGTCGACCATGTGGGTCTCGAGCTCGGAGTTGATCTTGTCTTCGTCCCAGCTGAAGTGCTGAATGTTCTGCGTCCACTCGAAGTAGCTGACCGTCACCCCGCCGTCGTTGGCGTAGATGTCGGGGATCTGCACGATGCCGCGATCGTCGAGGATCTTGTCGGCCTGGTAGCTGGTGGGACCGTTGGCGCCCTCGAGGATGTAGTCGGCCTCGATGTCGTCGGCGTTGTCCTCGGTGATGACGTGGCCGATGGCGGCGGGCATCAGGACGTCGCAGTCGAGCTCGAAGATCTCCTCGTTGGTGAGGGATTCGGCGTTCTCGTAGCCGACCACGGAGCCCGTCTCCTCGACGTGCTTCTGGACGGCGTAGGTGTCGAGGCCGTTTTCGTTGTAGATGCCGCCCTCGATGTCGCTGACGGCCGTGATGGTTGCACCTTCGTCGTGGAGCAGGCGTCCCGCCCAGCTCCCGACGTTGCCGAAGCCCTGAATGACGACTTCGGTATCCTCGAGTCCGCGACCATCGTATTCGAGCACCTCGCGGAGGGCGTACATGCATCCTCGCCCCGTGGCAGCTTCTCGTCCCAGCGACCCGTGGAGGTCGACGGGTTTGCCGGTGACGACCGCCGGTGTGAAGCCGTGGACGTCGGAGTAGGCGTCGAAAAACCACGCCATCACCTGCCCGTCGGTGTTCATGTCCGGGGCCGGGATGTCGGTGGTCGGCCCCACGAGCTCGTGGATGCGCTCGACGAACTGGCGCGTTAGGCGCTCCATTTCCGCATCACTCAGCTCGCGAGGATCACAGTGGATCCCGCCCTTGGCGCCCCCGTACGGCACGTCGATAAGCGCCGTCTTCCAGCTCATCAAACTCGCCAGCGACTGCACCTCGTTGAGGTTGACGTCGGTATTGTAGCGCAGTCCGCCCTTGAAGGGACCGCGAGCGTTGTCGTGCTGGACGCGATACCCGATGAAGTTGCCGATCGATCCGTCGTCCATGCGGATGATCAGCTCGACTTTGACCTCGCGACTCGGTGTCTTCAGCAGATGCTCGGTTTCGGGTTTGAGGCCGAGCTCGTCGAAGGCATCCTGTAAGAATTTGTTGGTCGTCTCGTAGGGACTTTCACTCATCGTCGTCTCGCCTATGTGGTCAAGAAACAATCATCAGATGGACGGGCCGGTCGTATCTCGTGTGCAGGCAGTGTCCTCACGGACTCGTGTGCCCGCGAGCCCGAGACCGACCTCCCGGATTGCAATCGGGGTCATTATTGTGGGTTTCTCGGCCGAATCGTGTCAATCGGAAGAGCTCGAACGGGGCAATTGCACGTCATCCCCTACCCTCACAGTTGATTCGCTCCTACTTCGAGGAGGTACTCGTCGACGCGCCGGCGAGTTGCTCACTTCACAGACGGACTAAAGTGCTCCAGGTGGGAAGTCACGTGTGTTCGGATGAGCTTGTCCCCGTTGTCGTGGCGACCAAGAAGGAGGGGCATCGGGAGGCGAACGCATCAGTGACGCCGGTAACTTCGGAATTGGTGTCACGGGCGGATACGGTTCCACTCTCGGCGGAACGCTCAAAATTTACTCGGGCGATACCAACGCTTTTCAACTCGAGGCTGGCGTCCCACTGGCCCTCCGCGGCACGGGCCTGGGCGGATGGTCGGCCAGTCTCGAATACGTCACGGAGTATATGATCACCGACAATCCCTCCGGCAATCTGTTCTGGGGGATCGGCGTAGGTCCGGGCGCGACAAATATCAGCTTCGATACGTCGATCGGAGGACAGAGCCTCAGCGGAAGCGTCACCTTCATCGACATTCACCTGGTCGGTGAAATCGGCTACCACTTCAACAACGCCAATATCGAGCTGCTCGCCAACTACAAACCCGGGTTCTTTGTCTTTCCCCTTCCCCTGCCGCGCCTCGGAACCGCGGGCGTGTCGCTGCGGTACTTCTTCTGACCACGTGGGGAGAAAACTCGTACCGCTACATGCTCAAGGGCTGCAGTGGTTTGAGCCGCTGCAGCCCTCTTTGTGATCGAGAGCCCTGTCAGGGGGCGAGTGCATGAGCTCGGGGCTCGGTCAGCATGGTCCTTCCGGTGAGGCGTCCGCCTCTCGAGCCCCGAACGGAACGGCAGTATGCTGCAGCAAACGCGAGTGTTCGAGGCAGGCTGTCGTCGCCACCGAATCGAGGGCTTCGAAAGGGTATCTCACATTCGCGTCTGGCTCGACGTACGTCTGCGCCCTCGGAGCTCGGATTGAGAACATACATGACTCGATGTCCCGGTGTATGGGGCTAGAGAGGGTCGTCGCCCGTGGCGGTCCGGGATGAGCGTGTACGATCGGAGGAGATACACCCGAGCGACCACATACAAAGTGTCTCCACGAATGAAAGTGCGTTTCCCAACAATCTCGCCCTCGATCCAGGTCGGCTAAACGGAGGCGCGCCGTGAATCGCGTATGAACCCATCGGTCTGACCGAAGTCAATCGAGGGGGCGCTCATCTGGTAGGACCCCAAGGGAGGGTTGGCCGGAATGGTGGCTTGGAGCTGGTTTCAAAACGTCCCGCCTTTCCGGGTAAGTCGGCTGGGAGCCGGCGCTCCAGAAGAAGCCTCCTCTTCGGCCGAGGTTTTGAAATGGACTCTTATGAGCCCGGTGTGTCGGCGGAGTCGCCCGAGGCTTTCTCCTGGGCCTGGTCGAGGACGCGCTGAACGGAGGGAGGTGCGCCCGTGAAGTCGGTGACGGCCTCGCGAGAGAGGTCGATGGCCTTGGCCGGGAAGATGCCCAGATACAGGGTCAACACGCCGCAGGCGACCAGTGCGCCTTTGACGGAGGGATGATGGAGTTTCTCGTCGTCGACGTCACGGTCGCCGGATTTCATGTACATGGAGACGAGGACTTTCAGGTAGTAGTAGACGCCGGCGACGCTGGTCAGCACGGCGAGGACGGCGAGCCCGATAAAGGCGAACGCCTCGACGTCGGTGCCCCCGGAGCCGATACCGACGTCGACGGCCGTGCGGAAGATGTAGAGCTTGCCGACGAATCCGGCGGTCGGGGGAATCCCGGCGCTCGAGAACATGAAGACGCCCATCAGCAGGCCCATGGTGGGATGCTCGAAGCCGAGTCCCGCCAGATCTTCGTAGGTTTCCGTAGATTTGTTGGGTCGGTCGAAGTAGGCCAGCACACCGAAGGCGCCGAGCGTGCCGAACGTGTACGTCACCAGATAGAAGAGAACGGCGTCGTTGTAGAGGAAGTATCCCGGTTTGGCCCCGGCGGCGGCGACGCCGACGAGAATGTAGCCCGCGTGGGCGATCGTCGAGTAGGCCAGCATGCGCTTGACGTTGTCCTGCGTGATGGCGACGAGATTGCCGAGCACCATGCTCGCCCCGGAGATGACGATCAGGATGTCGACCCAGCCGTAACCTAGAAATCCTTCGGTCAGGGCGTAGAAGCCGCCCCGCAGCGAGACGGCGTTGTTGCTGCCCACGTAGCCGTAGGCGATCTGGAGGACGCGAATCATCGGGGCGAATGCGCTGGCCTTGACGGCGGTCGCCATGAAGCCCACCGAGGGGGTCGGGCTTCCGGTGTAGACGTCCGGCGTCCAGAGATGGAAGGGCGCCGAGGCGATCTTGAAGGCAAAGCCCGACAGCAGCAGAAGCGAGCCGAAGACGACCAGGAGCGTGCCCTCGCCGGCCATCATGAGATCGATGGCGTGCTGGCCGACGAATTCCAGGTTGGTCGTGCCGGTTGCGCCGTAGAGGAGCGC
>JAQCND010000541.1 GCA_028274765.1 Bradymonadaceae bacterium | reverse complement strand
TCCAGCGCCGCCTCGAAGCCCTCGACGTCTCGGCCGCGAGCATGGCCTGTCATCCGGGGTACGCCGCGACCGAACTCCAGCGCAAAGGGCCCGAACAAGAGGGCTCGGCTTTCAAGAAGCTCATCACCGAATGGGCCAACAGTCTCGTCGCTCAGAGCGCCGAGGAGGGGGCCTGGCCGACGCTCTACGCGGCGACTCACCCCGATCTAGAGGGGGGCGAATACATCGGTCCCGGCGGATGGCTCGAGATCGCCGGTCCCCCCGAACCCGTCGACCCCAAACCCAAGGCGCGCGACCCCGAAGTCGCCGAGCGCCTCTGGCGAGCCTCCGAAGAGTTGACCGAAGTGAAGTACGATCTCTGACAATCGAAGACGACGCCGTATCGGCTCGCCTCCCCGCGGCCCTCAGAATATTTGTCCAAACCCCAGCGAGAACCGCCCCGGCCAGGTGGACCGCGCGCTCGCGATCGGAAAGGCCCAGTCGAGCCGAAACGGAACCGTGTTGACTTGCGGAAGCAGCACCCGGATCCCGAGCCCGATATCGTGGCGCGGTCGGAGCGTCGCCGCTCGCGTGGCGGCATGGGCGACGTCCCAGAACACCACGCCCCCTGCTCGTGTAAACCACACTTTCAGCGGGGCCGAACGGATCTCCAGATTGCTGACCGACCTCGCCGTCCCCGAGAAAGCGCCGATGGGATGGCCGCGCAATCCCTCTCGCCCTCCGGCGAAGAGTAATCGATTCTGAGTATCGTCGAGCAACGCATCGAACCGACTCCTCGCCACGACCCGCACGGCATCGGCAACGAGTGGACTCGCCGCCCGGAGTGTTCCGCCGAGCAACGTATCGACCGCCCCTCGGCCCCGGATCCGACTCTCGGCCTCCCCCTCGATCCGCACGAATGCCCCCGGTGCGATGTCGACGTGCCAGCCGATCACGCTCGCCAGGTCGAGAAATGTCCCACTCGCGCCCAGCCCCCGGAACGAGGGCGCCGCCTCGGCCGTCAGATAGGGGCCGACTCGTGTCTCCTCGGGCAGATCGTAGGTGTTCACATTTCGATAGGTTACCCATTCGGGGACGAAAAATTCGTAGCGGGCGACCGGTGCCGAGACGCGCTCGGAGCGGGGCAATACGTCGCGCCGAAACGCCGCCCGCACCTCCGGAGACGCCGACAATCCCGGGAGGAGATCCGGGCGCTGGAGTTGATAGCGGTATCCGAGCGACAGGCGATGTTCGGTCGCCGTCCCCACCCCGTACGTGCCGAGCGCCTCGATCTGCAGGATGCGCTGGCGATAGCGCTGGGGGACTTGCTCGCGCGCCGACGTGTCGGGGGCATCGTAGGGCAGAAGCTGGGCGCCGCGAAATCGTCGCACGATGCGATCGTCGTGGAGGATGCTCAGCGAACCACCCCAGGTCTGATCGAGCCGCCAGAAGGGATAGGCCAGCTCGAACTCGGCACTCGTTCCCTCGAGGACGCCCCTCCGTCGGCCGACGACGGCATTCGCCCGGGCCGACAGCCGAGCGTGGCTCCCAAACACGTTGGGGTCGACATATCGCGGTCCGACCGAGATGGAGCCGAGATCCATCGCGAATTCGGCACTGAGAATCTTGCGACGCCCCAACATATTGTTCTCGGTGAGCGACAGCAATAGAGTGCTGATTGTCGTATCCTGGAGTTCGAAGTCCGTATTGCTCCTCAAACTCCAGATGTCTCGCGTGATCACCAGGAGATCGACCGTCTCCGGATCGTCGCTCGCCACCGGTAGAATCACGACGAGGCTCGTAAAACGGGGGTCGCGCAGGTTGCGCTCCGATTCGCGCACCTCGTCGTCGTTCCAGTCGTCACCGGGGCGCAACACCACTTCTCGGCGGATCACCTCCTCGTGCGTCCGCCAGTGGAGGTTGTTGAACCACTGGAGGAATTCGCCATCCCGCTCGGAGAAGACGGAGAGGTTGACGACGTGGATGTCGCCGACCGTGCGACCCTCGGGGGTATCGACGATTGCGACGTTCCGTGACTGGAGGACGTCGCGCACCGCCTCGCGTTCGTAGTCGCCGAGACGCTCGAGGCGATCGAGCTCCGAGCCGGACGTCGAATCGCCCGATCGGGCCGGAGTTGCCGCCCCCCACGCAATGAGAGCGACGCCCAGCCAGGTGGACACGAACCGGCGCATGAGTACGGAGAGCGGCGAGACACGAAAAATAGAGTGACACAACAGGTGGGACGGATCGACACGGACTATTCGGCCCGAGCCTCCCGAGCCGCGCGCCGGACTTCATCCTGAAAGTCCTCGTTGGTCTCGATGCGCTCCAGCAGATCGAGGACGCGGTCGTCCGGAGCCTCGGGGCATTCAGTCAGAAATCGCATCATCATTTCGGTGGTTTCACCGGCCGTCTCCGGCTCCGATTCGGCCGTCTCGACCCAGTCCGACACTCGATCGAGCCATCGTTGGCGCTCGCGATCCTCGATGGTCTCGCGATCCCAGACCAGGAGGGTCTCAGTTCGATCGACGAGTTCGCGAAGTTCAACGAGATCCTCCTCGCACCAGGGGGCATCGTCAGGCGTGTCTCTACCGGCCCGGCTCGTCCACTCGTGGAGGAGGCTGAGGCGAGCCGTCCATCTCGCCCCGGACCGCCGCTCGCCGATGTAGGTGACGTCGCTCCAGAGCCGCTTGAGCTCGATCATTCGATAGGGACGTTTGATGCGCTCGCGAAACATCGAGCCTTCGGCCTCCAGGAGGACGTCGTAGGGGGCCGAGAGGAGATTCAGCGGCGAGGCCGACTCGAACATCGCCTCTCCGGAGGATTCGTCCTCGGCCCCGACCGCCTGCTCGGGGGGCTTGGGAGGAGGCTCGAGTTGTTCGATACATGCGACGAGGTCCTCGAACGAGGGTGCCTCATCGTCGTTCCGTACACGCGTCAGCGTCTCGCGAAGCCACGTCAGCCACGACGCCAGTTCGTCGAGACAGTGCTTCGTAGCCTCGAGAGACGCCTCGATACGACTCGTATCGGGGCGCTCGAGGACGTCCAGAGTCGCCGCGAAGTTGGAGATCGTACGAACCGTGCGACGCACCGCCTCATCGAGGTCGGCATGTCGCTCTCTGAGAGTGTCGAACTGTTCAACCATATCTGTTGGGTAGCCGCGAGGAGTGGTGTCACGTGACAACCTGCACAGTCGAATCCGATTGTAAACCCGAGATCGAGGGACGATGGCGAGACATTCGCCCCGAGTCCGCTCGGATACCGTGGGAGACGCCGTGGCACGACGCTTGCGGTCGACCAACCCGATGATCGGCCGGCGGGGCCGCCGGCGCTCCCAACCACACATCGTCGAAATCTCACGAACCTGAGTCACATCCATTCGCCCCTGACACGCCCCCCGAATGCGCCGACGCTCGTACGTAGGAGAAAGAACAGGCCGGCCCTCAGATACCTGAGGTAGTGGCTCGCCGATGCGTCGAGACGATCACCGAGGGTCGACGATCGCCTCCAATGGACCGAACGATCGTTGGATGGCGCGCGCGAGGGCGACGGAGGGCCTCGCGGGGAGATGCACATCGGACGACGAGCCGGGCCTTTCTTCGAGGTCGCGACCGGACGGCCGTTGAGAAGCGATCGGTCGTGTTGGATTGCGTCTTGACTTCGAGCGGGGGGACGTCTAGATCGAGGGACGTCTTTCGTCACGTTCCGGTTCGCCCTCGAGATGGGGTCGAATACGGAGCGAGCGATCTCATGCGATCGACGACGGATGCCACCGACGGCGTCTGTCGAGCGCGAGGACGATACGCGCTGAGACGGCATCGCTTTGGTTCTCAACCTATCTATCCACACGAGGCAATGGGTCTACATACCGAGAGAAAACAGGAAATCATCGAGAAGTTTCAGCGCTCCGAGGACGACACCGGTAGCCCGGAAGTCCAGGTGGCCCTTCTGACGGAGCGCATCGAGGAACTCCAGAGCCACTTTGAAGAACATCCCAGCGATCACGACTCGCGACGCGGCCTGCTCAAGCTCGTCGGGCAACGTCGCGATCTGCTCGATTATCTCAAGCGACAGGACGTCGAACGCTACCGCGAGCTCATCGACGAGCTCGAACTTCGGAAGTGACGGTCGGTCGTTGTCGATCGCCCTCTCTTCCTCCTCTGAACATCGGGACCAGCCATGACTATTGTACGTGAAGGCGCACTACTCGGCGATACGGAATTCGTCATCGAGACCGGTCGTATGGCCCGTCAGGCCGACGGTTCGGTGCGTGTCGCTTACGGAGACTCACAGGTACTCTGCACCGCGACCGACGGCGGCCCGGGAGACGACATCCCGTTCTTTCCGCTGTTGTGCGACTACGTCGAAAACTACTGGTCGGCCGGAAGCATCCCGGGCGGCTACTTCAAACGCGAGGGCAAGCCGGGAGACAAGGCGACGCTGACCAGTCGCCTGATCGACCGCCCGACGCGCCCTCTCTTCCCGGACGGCTACGAGCGCGACACGCAGCTCGTCGCCTGGGTGCTCTCGGCCGATCGCGTCAACGACACCGACGTCCTGAGTATCACGGGATGTTCGGCGGCGTTGATGGTCAGCGATCTTCCGTGGAACGGGCCGATCGCCGGCCTGCGCGTCGGACAGATCGACGGTGACTTTATCGCGAATCCGACCTTCGAGCAGCGCGAGGAGTCCGAGCTCGACCTCGTCATGGCCGTCAGCCAGGAATCGATTGTCATGGTCGAGGGCGAGGGCGAAGAGGTCTCCGAGGACCTGCTGGTCGACGCGATGGAGTTCGGTCAGGAGGCGGCCGGAGACGTCCTCGATCTCCAGGAAGAGCTGGCCGACGAGGTCGGCGACGAGCCCAGAGACTTCGAAGGCGGCGAAATCGACGACGAGATCGAAGAGGCCGTCCGCGAGGTCGCTGCGTCCGACCTCGAGGATGCTTTCCGCCATACCGATGGCAAGCTCAACCGCGAGGATGCACTCGACGAGGTCGAAGGGGAGACCGAGCGAGAGCTCGTCGAAAGATTCCCGGAGCGCGCCGACCAGATCGGCGACGCCTTCGACGACCTCAAAACAGAGCTGATGCGCGAGCAGATCACCGAGACGCAGACCCGCATCGACGGGCGCGACCTCGACGACATCCGACCGCTCGACATCGAAGTCGGACTGATTCCCGAGGCCCACGGCTCGGCGCTCTGTACGCGAGGCGAGACTCAAGCGCTGGCGACGACCACGCTCGGCACCGACGACGACGAACTCCGGGTCGACTCGCTGGAGGACGACTACGAGAAGAACTTCTTCCTCCACTACAACTTCCCGGACTTCTCGGTCGGCGAGACGGCTCCCTTCCGCTCGACCTCTCGACGGGAGACGGGCCACGGCATGCTCGCCGAGCGCTCCCTTTCGCCGCTCCTGCCGGATCTCGAAGAGTTTCCCTACACGATCCGCGTGGTCAGCGACATCCTCGAGTCGAATG
>JAQCND010000537.1 GCA_028274765.1 Bradymonadaceae bacterium | reverse complement strand
GGGGCGCTCGGGGCCTCGATCGTCTCGATGATCCGAGGTCAAGGCCCCGTGTATTTCGAGGTTGCTTCGCTGCTGCTGGTCGTCTACGCGGCTGGCGACAAGATGGGGAGCATCAGCCGCGAGCGAGGCATGGAGGCGGCGCGATCGTGGGATGTCGGCGAGACGACCTGCCGCATTCGCACCGATTGTGGACACACCCACTCGGTTCCCCTCGGCGAGGTTTCCGTGGGAGACACCGTGCTCGTCGAGCCCGGCGAGACGATTGCCATCGATGGCATCATCACGAAGGGGCGGAGCTTCGTGCGAGATGCCCACGTGACGGGCGAGTCGTTGTCGACCGTCAAACGCCCCGGAGATACGGTCTACGCCGGTTCCGACGTGCTCGATGCTTCGCTCACGCTGGAGGCCGAAGCGGTCGAAGGCGAGAGGGTGATCGATACCATTCGAGCCTCCGTCGAGGACGCATGGTCGTCCCCCTCGGAGTGGCAGGTCGAGGCCGATCGCATCGTCCAGTGGTTCTTTCCGCTCGTCGCCGCGGCGACGTTTGCGACCTTCGGCTACTGGGGGCTCGTCGGCACCTGGCAGGAGGCCCTCTTCCGTGCGCTCTCGGTCCTGCTGATCGCCTGTCCGTGTGCCCTCGGCTTTGCGGTCCCACTGGCGGTCTGGATGACACTCGGACGGTACGCCGACGAGGGCATTCTCGTCGACGAGAGCGACATCGTCGAGCGGATCGCGCGATGCGACGTGGCCATCTTCGACAAGACCGGGACGCTCACCGACTCCGCCGGTCATCTGGTCGATCTCGTGACACGGGACGACGATCTGTCGCGCTCAGACGTCCTTGATTTGGCTCATACGCTCGAACAGGCCAGTTCCCACCCGATTGCCACCGCCTTCGACAGGGCATCCGATCGGCACGACGACGCGACCCGCTGGCGACTACTCTCGAGTCAATCGATCCCGGGGGCGGGGATTCGAGGTCGTGTCGAACACGTCGAATCAGGTCGCCAACACGAGATCGTCGTGGGACAGCGTGCCCTCGTCCCCGAAGACGAACGCGAGGCCTTTCAGTCGATGAACACGCGTCTCCGCGATCCGCGAGGAACACGACGGATCGCCATTCTCGTCGACGGTCGCGTCGTGGGTGGGGCCGCCGTAGCCGAACGTCCGGCCGAACGTATCGACGAGATGCTCGCGAGATTGCATCGATGTGATATTCGCCCCATTCTGGTAACGGGCGATCGCGCCGAACGGGCCGAGCGGCTCGACTTCGACGAGATCCACGCCGAAGCCACTCCCGACGACAAGGCCGAGCTGGTGCGAGCACTGACCGAGGCTGGCCACGACGTGCTGGTCGTCGGAGACGGCGTCAACGATGCCGCGGCAATGGCGTCCGCCCACGCCGCCGTGGCGGTGGCCGATGGCTCCGAATGGACGATCGAGGCCGCCGATGCGACATGGCACGGAAGCGACCCCACCGATATTGCCGAAGCCATCGAACGGGCTCGCGAGGCCGTCTCGCTCATCCACTCCAATCTCGGGTACGCCGTCGTCTACAACGTCGTCGGCATCGGGGTTGCCGCCGCCGGCTACCTCCATCCGGTCGCGGCGGCCGTCTTGATGGTCGGTTCGAGCCTGTTCGTCACGTGGCGGACGGCGCTCACCCTGGACGGATGAGAGATGTCGGGGTGAGAGACGAGCAGTGATCTCGATCGATTCATTTCGGTAATCCTGTGTGAACTCGAGCGATTCATTCCGATAGAACTTCCCTTTTGAGAGTCTGGAGACTTCCCATGACACTCGACGCCACCCGCGACCAACTCCGCGACGCTGCCTCCGAGACGACCGCCCTTCGACTCGCGTTCGTGGGGCTAACCAACGGTCTGCTGGAGACGCTCGACGGGGCCACACCGCTGACAGCCGAGGCCCTCGCCGATCGGACGGAGACCGATGCGACATACGTTCAGAAATGGCTCGATGCGGCCTACGCCTTCGAGCTCCTCGACGCCGAGGGTGACGACTTCGAGCTGAGCGAACTCGGCGAAGCCTTCCTCCCGGACGAGCCCGGCACGCTGATGCCACTCGCGATCCAGTCCGTCTTGTCGGCTCGCCTGACGGATCGCCTCTCGACGTTGATGCGCTCGGGGGACCAACCCGGAGAGGCGATCATCGGTGAGTTCGACAACATCACGCCCTGGTTCGGGCGGATGCTCGAGTCGAAGTTTCGACCCTATTTTCACGAACACGTTCTCCCCTCGCTCGAGCATGTCGAGACACTCGACGAGGAGGGCGGACGCGTGCTCGATCTCGGATGTGGCAACGGATGGTATCTGCGAGCCCTTCTCGAAACGTACGATGGACTCTCCGGCGTGGGCGTCGATACGATGGAGGCGAGCCTCGAGAGTGCTCGGCAGGCCGCCGACGAGTCGGGCCTCGACGATCGGCTCGACTTCGAGCACGAGGACATCTTCGACTATCGCCCGGATGCGCCCTTCGAGGCCGTCGTGCTCAACCGCACGCTCCACCACGTCTGGGACCGCGTCGACGAGGTCTTCGAGACGATCGACGCCTCGCTCGTCGACGACGGTACCCTGATGCTCTGGGAGCCCGCCTGGCCGGACTCCCGAGAGGCACTCCGCGATCCCGAGCGCAAGGGGCTCGGCATGCGCAACCTGGCCGAACACGCGATGGGAAATCGCCTGCTCACCCCCGACGAGATCGCCGAGGCCTGCCGAGAGCACGGCTACGAACCCGACGTGCGACGGCTCGACGCCATCGAGACGCTGATTGTCGGTTGAGCCTCCCGTGTAGTCAGTCGTGCCATGTTCCCGAGGGAATCCTCGTATCAAAGGTTAGTCGTGCGGACCTCTCCCCCCACCATGTGGGCCATCAGGAGGAGACATGCCCGTCTCCTTCTCCCATGTTCCGGGGGATACGACCTTTTGTTTGTACGTCGAATGACACGACGTACACGTCTGGAGGGTCCTCGACAGTGACTGAAAAACGCCTTCGAGATCCTCCCGTTCGGCGGACTCGACGATTCCGTCTGCTCGCTCGTGGAACTCGAGGGCTCGTTTCGTGAATCCCTTGGCGCCCGCGCCCATGTGCCGGCACATCTGCTGCATCTCGGGTGAAGAACCGATCGGCTCTGCGGCCTCGCGAATACCATCGAAATCCCGGTGGCTCGCCGCTTCGGCGATATTGCGAACGGCGACGAGGTGCTGACGCATGTTTTGCTTCTGATGGTGGGCCATCCTGGGAAGCAAGGGAACGGATCGCCGCTGGTCGAGTTCCTCCAGCCTGTCTCGAGGATCGGAGGAGGCCGAAGCGGCTTCCGTGTTCGAAGACGAGCCGCTTTTTGGTTTGGACTCATGCTTATGCGACGTCTCGGACGCCGAGCCAGTACGGGAGGTGGATGGCTCCGTTCCGGCAGAGTGCTCCTTCTCACACCCGGTCGAATACACGATCGCACTCGAGAGAAGGACGCCAACGAGTTGCAACCATTTCGTGTCAATTGTCATGGTTTGGGCTCTCATCATTCGCGTTCAAAGTTTCCAGGCCTCTATTGAGGAATTCGAGCATCTTCGCGATCTCCGAGGATGTCGCCTCGTCATCGAGCGATTCGATCAGTCGCTCGAATCGCTCGCGACTGCTCTGATCCACTCGTGAAGCCACGCGTTCGCCTTCGTCGGTCAAGTGTACTCGTTTGGCGCGCCCGTCGTCGGGACAGGGGCGAATATCGATGTGCCCCGCCTCCTCCATGCGACGACACAATCGAGATACATTGGCCTTGTCGATACTCAGCTTGGCTCCGAGATCCGAAATGCGCGGTGGTGTCTTCTCGGCTGATTCATGGAGATACATCAGGGCATGGGCGTGAGAGAGCTGAAGTGGTTCGCCACAGGGAGTCCGGTGATTGTCGAGTACGCCAAACAACCGGATAAATTCCCGAACTGCATTTCGGAGTTTGATGATTTCGTCCGCCATCACGCGACCTTCTGAATGTAGAACATCACAAATAGAGCCTCGACGTTTGTACGGTAGCTCAATTTAGTTGTGAACGCAAATAAATTGTCGGGAGAGAGCGAAGGACGTTCACATGAAAAGAGACTTCCGAACACGATCGACATCACGCCTTCACCATTCGTCGTGCCTTCGCCCCACGCCGAGCATGAAGACACGCTCGCGCTACTTATCGCTCACTCTGATGAGATGGAGGGGGAGAAAAGGGGAGGCCGTCGAGATTGCCTTTCGCATCCCAGACTTGGTCCCCTGTGACACGAGGTCGTGGGGGACTTCCTGTGAGAAAGGGCGGTCTCATACCCGAGAATGAAATGGTCCGTGTTTGATAGAGTGCGAGATCGAGGCCAAGATCCCATGCGTGAGGAGCCTCGAACCAACATCCTCGAGTCCATGTCCCACATGTCGGCACACACCTCTCAACACATTCAAAGTAAAGGATTTGTCATGTACGAACGGTTGAGATTCGATGTCATCGTCTCGATCCTCGCGCTGGCAGTAGGGGGGCTCGGAGCCTCCGCTTGCAGTACGTCCGAGCCGAAGCCCCGTGCCGACGAGCGTCCCTCCACCGAGCGCACGATTCGCGAAGGGGCCACTCTGGACGACGTCGCCTCCATGCTGCCCAATGGTGCCCATCCGTTCGAGGACATCGTCACCGCCGGCCAACCCGCCCCCGAACAGCTCGAGCAGGTGAGCGATGTCGTCCGTACCGTCGTCAACCTTCGCCCCCACGACGAAGAGGGAGCCCGCGACGAGAGTCGAGAAGCTCAAAAACTGGGACTCGGGTACGCCCACATCCCCATCGCCGGCACGGACGACCTCAATCGCAAGAACGTCGAACGGTTCGACGAGATCCTTCAGAATGGAGAGAAACCGCTCTTGATCCACTGCAGTTCGTCGAATCGTGTCGGCGCGTTGTTCGCGCTTCGCGCCTTCTGGCTCGACGAGGCCTCGTTAGACGAAGCCCTGGAGATCGGCCGCAAAGCAGGATTGACAAAACTCGAGACACCTGTCCGGAACATCATGAAGGAAGATCGTATGTGAGGGCTGATAGCCCCACAC